>NZ_JALQDN010000073.1:0-138221 GCF_023631205.1 Caballeronia sp. NCF2
ATTCGTTCATGAACACGATGCTCGCGCCAGGCGATCACATGATCGTGCATATGCCGGGCTATCAGTCGCATTACACGTTGGCCGAGGCGCTGGGCGTGAGCGTTGCGCCGTGGAAGGCGCGCGAAGAAGCGGGCTGGTCGCTCGATCCGGCGGAACTCGAAACGCTCGTCACGCCGGCCACACGCGCGCTCGTGATGTGCTTGCCGCACAATCCGACCGGTTATCTGCCGTCGCGCGACGTGTTCGATGCGATCGTCGCGTTCGCGCGCGAGCATGGACTGTGGCTATTCAGCGACGAGGTATATCGCGGGCTCGAACATGATCGCGCGGATCGTCTGCCCGCCGCATGCGATGTGTACGAGCGCGCGATTTCACTCGGTGCGCTCTCGAAGACGCACGGGCTCGCCGGCCTGCGCCTCGGCTGGATCGCGACGAAGAGCGCGCAAGTGCTCGAACGCGTGAGCACGTTCAAGGACTATCTCACCATCAGCAACAGCGCGCCGAGCGAGTATCTGTCGGCGATTGCAGTGCGCCACACTGATGCGCTTATCGAACGCAATGTTTCGATCATCCGCGCGAATCTGGGCGTGCTAGACGCCTTCTTCGCGCACCATGGGGTAAGTGTACTTTCCGTGCAAAAAATGGCGGTTCAAGGGCGCTGAGCCGCCTGCAGCAAGGCTTTGACACTCTCGGGATTTCGCGTAGGCGCTGCAATTGCAAGTTATTGATCTTTCGAGATTTTTCAGAGCTAACCGCCATTTCCTGCACGAAAAGGACGACCACCCCACGTCCTGCTCGCGAAGGGCGCAAAGGTGGTAATCAGCGGACGACGGCCTGACGCGTTGGCGGACGCTGTGCGGCAGCTTCAGGGAGAGGCTTCAACGGTCTGGGGCGTAGCCGCGGACGCAGCAAGCCCTGAAGGCCGCGCAACGACGCTAGAGTACGCCGTGACCGTGCTGGGTGGCCTCGACATTCTGGTAAACAATGCGGGTCGTGTAAGAGCCGGACGCCTGGAGGACACGCCTGAAGTCGAACTGCAGGCCATGATCGATGTGAACTTGGTGTCACCCATCCTATTGACGCGTGCATCCCTCCCATCGCTGCGTGCGAGCGGTGACGCGCTGATCGTGAACATTTCCTCCGGGATTGCCCTAGTCGGCGCACCGTTCTACGCGACCTACGCCGCTGCTAAGGCCGGTGTTGCCCATTTCGGTGAGGCTTTGCGGCGCGAACTCAAGGGAGAGGGTATTCATGTGTTGACCGTTTATCCAGGAGGCACGGACACGCCGATGATGAAAACGAACCGGGCCGGGCCCGAGCTTGGCTTCTCCCGGGAACCTGCAGCGGCCGTCGCCGCCGCGATCGTCGAAGGCATTGAGACGAATGCGTTTGAGGTAATCCGCGGCGGCGAGCTACGGGCCCAGATGATTGCGCTGAACCGCGATAATCCCGCGGCAGTGGACGACCGTCTAGCTGCGCTCAAAGCTGCGCTCGAAGATGCGGTGAAAGACCATTCTGCCCTGTGAGCCGAATCAAATAAAGCGGTTTCCGCCAGTAAATGCATGGAACCCCTGTCGGCCCTGATGATTGACAAGCGCGTCGAGGAACGGAGGCGCGTGGGAAGTAAAGCCTGGCAGACTTATCGAGCCCCCATCGGAACGCCTGATCCACTGCCGAATACCGAGACCATGCGCGCGGCTCTCCAACGGAATCTCTGCATAGACTCGGCCGGCACTAAGGTGCGTCACGAGCTTCAGCCAATGAACGCGCGATTAACCGCTGGGATGAAGGCTGGGCTGATGCATCCATCCCGCCAGACAACGCTCAATTACTACCTCATCCTGGGTCGCTGGTCTATTGATTTGCAATGATTCAAATCTCGGGGATTCTAGCAGTCCGATGTGAGCAGCGGAGTTGTGCGCGTCAAAGTGTACAGGAGACCGGATGGCGGTGGTTTCAGTTGATCCCTCTCTGTGCGGCGTGCGGTGCGGAGGGCGTCGCCCGCAGCGCCGAACGCCGCCCGCCGCTATGCAGCAGCGCGCAAGAAGATCCTCCCAATACGCGTACGCCGCTTTAATCTCTTCGTTCAAGCGCTCGAGCATGTTGGTGAAATTCAGGTGCTTGTGACGCGACGAGGCAGCCGGTAGAACGTCAGCGTCTTGGCAACGTTGCCTTCCTCCCAATACGACGCCGCGTGTCTGCGCTTAGTCAGGGCGTTATACAGTGAAACGTATGAAACGTGGCTGGAAGACAAGCTTCGGTCAGCACCTCACCGATCGCCTTCTTCAGCCCCGCGTGGTCGTCCGAGGCGACGAACTCGACGCCTGGCAGGCCACGATTCTATAGTGCCAGAAGGAACTCTTTCCAGCTCGACTGGCTTTCGCTGTGACCAGTTCCACAGCCAGCACCTGCCGGTAGCCTTCCCAGTTGATGCCGATGGCAATCCGCACCGCCTGCGAACAATCACGCCCGGTTCGCGCACCTTCTCATAGCGCGCATCGACGATCAGATACGGATACGCTTCCTCTAACGGCTGATGCGCGAACTTGGCCAGCGTTGCCCTCCCGCAGCTCCTTGTCGCACATCGCGCGATATGCGGCGAATCGATGACTTTCGACTTGCCGCCTCAGACCCCCAATCGCATATCACCACGTCCGACGGAGGTCGGTTGCAATGCCGCGCCGCTCTGCGGCCGCGAGTGCAAACGAGGTCGAGCACCACACGGCGTTCGGCTTGTAACTTCCATGCGAGATACGTCGATCTACCCTTTGTCACGGCTCCAGTCCGGTCGCCACTACCGGAGATTCGGACCTCGCTAGCCGTCAACTCGGACGCGGCTACTCGCTCCGATCATAAAGAGGACATCGTTATGAAACGGTCTTATCTGATGTGCACCCTTTTCGCCATCTTCGGAGTATTTTGCGCAGCCAGTAATGCTTCGGCCGACGGATTAACCCGTGCCCAGGTCCGCGCTGAGCTGATTCGCCTCGAGCAGGCCGGCTATAGTCCCGGTCACGGTGACGACTTCAACTATCCTGCTGACATTCAGGCTGCAGAGGCGCGTGTCGCAGCCGCCGATAGTGCAAGCAAGTGGGCCCGCGCGGCGGCTGGAACCAGCGTCTCACAATCCTCGGTAACGTCGCCGTTGCCTGCTCCTAGTAGTGCCCTGCAGTGAGCGGCGTCGATGCTTAAACAGTGAACTAACGCTTGCTTATCCCGCGCCTGACGGATCACGTATCGTTTGTAACTTTCGCCCGGCGTCCGGCGATTTACGAATTGTCGCTCCTCCATCCCGCAACGTCATGACCAGGTGTACATAAATAGGATCACTAAGCGTAAGCCGACTTTGCAACCTGTCTCGGTAGGAACGCGACGCCTACTCAAATTGAACTAGAAATTTTCCAGGAGATCTGACACGTGAAACGAATGCTCATTATCTTTGCTGCCGCGATGCCTATCGCGACGCTGGCTAACGCCCAGGGAAGTGTGACCTTATATGGCCTCATCGACGAAGGTTTTGAAGGGATCAGCAACGCTACAACGTCGGGCGGCGCTCCTGGTGGCAGGCAGTTCCGGCTGGACGCGACCAGCGGACTTAACAGTTCGCGATGGGGGCTAAAAGGACGGGAAGATTTGGGCGGCGGACTGGCCGCGTTGTTCCAACTTGAGAACGGGTTCGAACTGAACAATGGCCGACTTGGGCAGGGTGGCGCTCTATTCGGTCGGCAGGCGTTCGTCGGCATTGAAAGCAAGCAGTTGGGTACCGTTACGCTCGGCCGCCAGTACGACAGCGTGATCGACTATGTCGGCAAGCTTGAATTCGGCGATTCAAACGTCGGAACTGGTCATAGCGCACATCCGGCGGACCTTGATAACTTCAACAACAGTCGCCGAACCAACAATGCTGTCAAGTACACCAGCAACGACTACGGTGGGCTAACGTTCGGCGGCATGTACAGTTTGGGCGGCGTTGCAGGTTCAGTCGCGCGCAATCAGGTTTTCTCGCTCGGCAGCGGCTACCGGGCCGGCCCGGTTACATTGGGCGTCGCCTACCTGCAGGCGCGCAACCCGGCGACATCACTGTTTGGGAGCAACCCGAGCGACACGCCCACTTCTAATGGTTTGACAGGGACCCCGGTCTTGAGCGGCTATGCGGGTGCAAGCGCATACAACGTAATCGGTGCTGGGGCGCTCTACACATTGGGCGACGCGATAATTGGCGCGAACTACTCCAATGTCCGCTTCTCTAGCATTCCTGCGCTCGGTAACACCTCTGCCATTTTCAACGACTTCGAAGCCAACCTGCAATATCACTTCTCCCCGAGGCTGCTGGGAGGAATTGCATATAACTATCTACACAGTAGCCACGTATCGGATTCCGTCGGAGGCGCCAACTATAGCCAACTGAGTGCAGGCATGGACTATACGGTGTCAAGGCGCACTGATCTTTATGCGGCTCTCCAGTATCAGACGGCCAATGGGCACGACTCGACGGGAGCCGTCGCCGTAGCCAGTATAGCCGGCGTCTCGCCATCGTCGAGCCGGCAGCAGACTGTCGGACGCGTGGGTCTACGTCATCGATTCTGAATGCACTGCGAGTTCGAGAGGGGCCAAGCCGCATCGTATAGCGGCGTTATTCCCGCCATTGCCACGGATATGGGGCATGGCGGGCTTTTTCGCTTTGACGTGCGAATTCAGATGTGCACTACTAGTCATGGACTCGTGGCGGAGTTTTGCGACGACAAGCAGCTCTCCTCTACATTTATAGGCGGCAACCGCATTAGGTCGCAAGACGAGTCCCTCCGCTGTGCGTCGGCACGACGCGTTCTTCCTCATCAGGCTGTTAGCTTTGCGAAGCTACGATCTGCCGTCGGTACTTTGCGGAGCCGTCATTCCCCAGTAAAGCGGCTTTTAATTTCCACAGCCGCGCAAAGCGTTGAGAGCATCATGAATGACTCTGCTCTGCGTTACTGCCTAACGCAACGAAGAACTAAACCTAATCGGCGTCCTGTCGTAATCAATCGTGTCTGTGAACAGATTGTTCGTTGGGCTGACCGCCAGAGAGGCAATTTGCAATCGAGAGGGTATTGATGGCGCTTTCGAATTCTGAACGACAGGAGAGATATCGCAGGTCTCGCCTCGGCATTGGGGGTGAATATGAACGGATAAGTTGCATCGTAGCAATTTCTACAAAGAGAAGCGTTGAGCGATTAGCTGCGCATTTCGGATGCAGCATTACCGAGATGATCGAGCGCCTCATCACTGAGAAGACAAAATCGGTATTGACGCAACTCGACGACGATGGTCAGCAGCGCTTTTACGCAGAGGCAACCCGAGGTAACAAGTGATACCGCTCGGACTTAGCCAATCACGTGCTTGTTCGCCGCGAATACACCAAGCAAACAATGAACATGACAATCTCCAGATGGCTGGCGGTAGCGCTCGCCATCACGACACTTTCTCTCATCTTGGTTGGAACTGCGGGCCTCGAGGAGCTAAAGCAAGCGCAGCAACGATTTGAAGACTTTCAAGAAAAAATTACAGGGTCTGTCGATGACTTGAATGCCGCTATTTCACATATTTACAAGAACCGTGTGTTGCTGATGCGCTGGGCGCTTCAGCGCGATGCAGCGGCCAAGAAGACAATCGAAACGCAGATTGCGGACAACGTGCAGTCTCTGAATGTGGCGCTCGACAAGTTCGAACGTGATGATCTAAGTGATAGCGTGGAGAGAACTCTGCTAGATGACGAGCGAGCGAAGGTCGCAGCTTTCGTCACGCAGCAGCAAAGTTTCATCTCGGCATACTCAGGCGGGAACATCGAAGGCGCATTGGCCATGTTAGACGACGGCGGTTCCGTCCGAATGGCGAGCTTGGCCATTCAGACAGCTATCGAGCAACATATTGCGAGGAAGGTGAAGGGTGGAGAACTCCTTCGCGAAGAGAATCGCGAGGCCTACAAGACCGCGTTGCTGACTCTTCTGGGAATTATAGCGGTCGGGACGATCATCAGCGGCGCTCTGGCATTGCGTCTGCAACGTTCGATTGTCCACAGTCTCAAGGGCATTCAAGCGACTTTAACCAACGCTCGGGAGACTCTCGACTTGACAAACGAAGTGCGGATCGAGCGTATGGACGAGGTCGGGGAGACAGCCGAGGCCTTCAACGCGTTGCAGAACCAGGTCTCTCAGGTCATCGCGTCCGTGCGTCAGGCCGCTGACGCAGTCCAAATCGCGTCGCGAGAAATCGCAAGCGGGAACGTTAACCTCTCCTCGCGGACCGAGGAACAAGCTGCCTCGCTCGAGGAAACGGCGTCGAGCATGATCCACATCAGCGAAACGGCGAAAGAGAATGCAGCTAACGCGCGTCGCGCGAGCTTATTAGCAGGCAACACGAGCAGCCTTGCTGACGACGGGAATCGGGCCGTTATCGCCATGGTTCAGACGATGCGTGACATTAGCCATAGCTCGGGCAAAATCTCCGAGATCACGAGCGTCATTGAGAGTATTGCCTTTCAGACAAACATTCTCGCGTTGAACGCCTCCGTAGAAGCGGCTAGAGCGGGAGAGGATGGTCGAGGCTTCGCCGTTGTTGCAAGCGATGTCCGATCGCTAGCCCAGCGTTCCTCCACTGCAGCTCGGGAAATCAAAGGTCTCATTGAGTCGTCGGCAGCCACGATACAAGAAGGTTCAGAGCGCACTCGTGAGGTCGGCGCGACGATGAGCCGCGTTAAGGAAGCGATTGAGCAGGTGTCCGGTATCGTCGAAGCTATCGCCGCCGCCTCAAAGGAGCAAGAGACCGGTATCGGCCAGATCAGCCAAGCTGTGAGCCAAATGGACGAAGTCACTCAGCAGAACGCCGCACTTGTGGAGCAAGCTGCCGCTGCTGCCCAATCGCTTGACGAACAAGCAACGTCGCTTCGAAACGAAGTGTCAATGTTTAAGGTGAGGCACGTGTTGCCGCAAACTGTTTCTTCCCACGTTGACTCAATCGCACGTCTATCCTTGCTTGGAGCGGCATCAACAACAAGGCCATTTGCGGAGCACGATTCGATTCCGAACGTGCGAAGCGCTTACCGTCGCGCGACGGCCAACGTTCGAGAGGTAACTTCTTGGGAGAGGTCTTGATACATCAGCATCGCCAGGCGGCGGCGCCGTTACTGCAGAGAAACGGACCTGTCCACCGTGCAAAGGCGCGCGCAAAGCCTCCGGAGCATCAAGAAGCCGGGCCGCCGATTATGCTCGATACACGTACGAAGTAGGAAAAGCCCTTCAAACCTTGCGCCCGTACGCGGCGTTTCCTGGAGCTTGGGAAGCCGCCATGCCGGTCGCCTTGGCGCCGGATCACAGGCTGCAACGCTCCAAGGTCAATGGTGCAGCAAAAGATGCGCGCAAGGGTCCCGGCAAGTCGCAA
The DNA here is from genome assembly GCF_023631205.1 of Caballeronia sp. NCF2. Taxonomy (NCBI): domain Bacteria; kingdom Pseudomonadati; phylum Pseudomonadota; class Betaproteobacteria; order Burkholderiales; family Burkholderiaceae; genus Caballeronia; species Caballeronia sp. NCF2. Next base: position 7,414 of record NZ_JALQDN010000073.1, read on the forward strand.
CCTTCGCGAGGCGTCAATTGCTCTTAGCTGACAGTGACAATCCGGCATGATTTGCCGCGAGACACCGGTGGGGCGGACCGCGGCAAATCTCGGGTGACTGGTGCCAGCCAGCGCATCACGTACCGCCCCTCTTGGGAACAAACGTCCGAGAAGGAATGATCCGTTCCCGCCTCAAACGGTCGAAGAGCGCGAAAAACGCATCTCGCGTCGACTTGTAATCAAGGAAACCGGCTTTACGGCTCTTGGTCATATCGGTCAGCACTTCCATCGGCCGCCCCAGGTCGGCATCCGTATGCCACCACGACACGAGCTTGTCGATTTCCGCTTCCTTCAATTGGTAGCGGCGCGCGATATCCGCCCACTGCTTGCCCGCATCCTGCATGCGATGTTCGAGCGGACGCGTCTCACCGTCGAAAGGCGCGGGCTGGATGCCGAAATACTGCGCGATCTGGGACCACATCCATTTCCACCGGAACACGTCGCCGTTGACGACGTTGAAGTCCTGGTTGCGCGCGGCGGGTGTAGTGGATGCCCACTCGAGATGCCGCGCGAGCAGTCGTGCGTCAGTCATATCGGTGAGACTGTTCCATTGCGCCGCCGAGCCCGGAAACACGAACGGCTGCCCCGTTTCCTTGCACAGCGTTGCGTAAACAGCGAGCGTGACGCCCATGTTCATGGCGTTGCCAAGCGCGAAACCGATGATCGTATGCGGTCGATGCACGCTCCAGCCGAAGTTATACTGACGCGCGGCCTCGAACAACCGGTCTTCCTGCTCGTAGTAGAAGTTATCAACGGGTTGCCGGCCTTGTTCCTCGCGAAACGGCGTGATCGGAACGTTGCCTTGCGCATAAGCTTCAAAAGGCCCCAGATAATGCTTCAAACCCGTGACGAGCGTGGCGTGTTCGAGCTTGCCGGATGGACCCAGCGCATCCAGCACGTGGCGGACCATTGCGCCGTTCACTTCAATGTTCTCGCGCTCGGTAGCCTGTCGCGACCACGCGGTGAAGTACACGTGAGTGAAATGCCGCCCTTGCAGCGCATCCATAACGGATTCCGAGGAGGTGAGATCCGCCGTGATGGATTCGACGCCATCGGGCACTTTCGTGCGTCCGCGCGACAGACCCGTTACGTGCCAGCCTCCGGATGCCAGCAGATGTTGCGCGAGATTACCGCCGACGATGCCCGTCGCGCCGATGATGAGTGCCCGTTTGTTCATGAAGATCGATGTCGAGAGTAACAGTGTTGGCAGGAAGAACCTGCGGATGCGCGCTTTCGCCAGCGGAAGCGGACTACACGATAGGAAAGGTCCGGCTGTCGGGCCGTTTGCCGTCGAAAGCACATATCAGCAGGCGATGCACCGCTGCATGCGATAGTGGTCTGGGGTTGTAGTAGGGAGCCAGCATTGCCGCCGTGGCGGCGGCATCGATGTCGGTCAAACGAAGGCCTAGGGCGCGGAGAGACGCGGGGGCATCGATCGAGCGGCCAAGGTCATGCAGCGCTGCCGCGGGTTCTGGCGTTTCCAGTGCCTTGCACAGCCGTTCCCGTGCGTCTGGTGCGGAGGGCAGATTGAATGCCATCGAATAGGGCAGCATGACCGCATGGGTCTCCGCATGCGGCAGATTAAACATTCCGCCGAGCGTGTGACAAAGCTTGTGATGCAGCGCCATGCCGACACTCCCGAGTACGGTTCCGCACAACCACGCACCATACTGGGCGGCTTCGCGTGCCGCAGTATCGTCCGGTTGCCTGACGATACGCGGCAAGGCTTTCGCGAGGCTGCGAATGCCTTCTTCGGCGAACAGCGACATCACGGGATTGGCATCTTGCGCATAGAGCCCCTCGGCCGCATGTGCAATCGCGTTGAGCCCACTCGTCGCCGAGAGCGACGCGGGCAAGGTCAGGGTGAGGCACGGATCGTAGATTACGGTGCGCGGTAGCACGCGATAGCTCTTGCCGGTTTTCTTCTCGCTCGCTGACGTCATGCCGTAGATAGGCGTGACCTCGGAGCCGGCATACGTGGTAGGAATCGCGAGAATCGGCAAAGAGGTTTCGAGCGCAATGGCTTTCGCCAGTCCGAGCGTCGAGCCGCCGCCTGCTGCGACAAGTCCATCCGCACCCGCTGAGAGCGCCGCAGCGACGCCCTCGCGCGCGGTTTCGACGGGTATATGCATGACGGCCCGATCGAATATGTCGGCGCAGCGCTCGCCTGCGAGCTTGCGCACGCGATCAGCAAGAAAGCGCTGCTCGGGCGTGCACAGCACGAGCGCACGCCGGATGCCCAGTTCGTCCAGCTCATCGGCGAGGCGCTCGATCGCCCCTATGCCGAAGACAATGCGGCCGGGCCGGCTGGTGTAGGTAAAGGAAATCATGAGGATTGACTCAGGACGAAGTCGAACGAGAGCGTGCTGAATGGCGTCGTCATCACCGTGCCGTCGGGCGCCGTGCCGCAATCGTGATGGATCCAGGGCGCGATCAGTGACGAACGCACGCCGAATACCGCGTCCGAGTCCAGATAACGATCGCCGTCCCGGAACACGTGCGTGACGAGTCGGTCATATCCGGGCGCCGTGATCATGAAATGCAGATGTGCCGGACGCCAGGGATGACGCGCCAGCGCCTTGAGCATGCGTCCGACCGGACCATCGTGCGGAATGGGATAGGGCTCTGCCACGATCGACCGAAAGTGATAGCGGCCATCGGCGAGGCTATGCAGCACACCTCTTGCGCGATGCGTCTCCGCGTCGCCTGTCTGGACGTCGTAGAAACCATCGGCATCCGCCTGCCAGACTTCGATGCGCGCGCCGCTCACCGGCTCCCCGCCCTGGCCGCGCACCACACCCGACACGAAGCACGGTTCGCCGCGCGCGCCGTTGGCGACGTCCTCGCCGTTACGGTATTCCGGCGCATTCTCGACGAAAAACGGGCCAAAGACGGTTGCTTCCGTGCAGCCATCGGGCTTGTGATGCGCCATTGCCGTCACGAGCATCGACAGGCCCAGCGTATCCGACAGCAGAATGAACTCCTGACGGCGCTCGTCCGTGACATGGCCGACGTCGGTCAGAAAGCGGATGCCGGCTTCCCATTCGCGTTCGGTCAGACCGACTTCGCGAGCGAAGGCGTGCAGATGCCGCACTAGGCTCGTGACGATCGCCTTGAGCCGCTCATCGGCTGTATGCTCGTGGCGGGCAAGTACCGCATCCGTGATGGTGTTCTCGTCGAGGTTTCGCATGAATCGATTGAGTTGGATATGACTAGCGGTTGTCGACGCGCTTGAGGAAAGGACGGATATCCACGCTGCGCCAGATCCCCGCTTCGTTAAACGGATCGTTGCTGTTAAAGCGCATCACCTCGCCGATCTCGTCCGCCTCGAAGAGAAAGAAGCTGCCAATCATCGTTTCCTGGTCGCCCGCCAGCAGCGGGCCCGACATGACCATCTTGACGGGCGAGGTGGCCAGATAAGCCTTGTGTTGTTCGTAATGGGCAAGACGGCGTTCGACCATATTGTCATGGTCGAGGCAGTAGACGGTGTAGTGCATCGCAACTCCTGAATGAGGTGAGAAAAGAATTCAGCGGCAAATCCCGGCTTGCGCTTCGACAGCGCGCACGATGGAGAAGAAGTCCAGATCCGCGCCGTCGCCCTCTCCGTAGCGCGCGAACTGCTCGCGCACGAGCGCCGCCGCTGTCATCGGCACGCCGGCCTGCGCGCCCGCGTCGACCACGAGCGACATGTCCTTGAGCATTTGTCGCGATGAGAAGGCCGGGGAAAAGTCGCGCTTCTTCAGCGGATCGAGTTTGTATTTGACGAGCGGGGACGCCGCGACGCTATCGCCGATCACCTCAAGCATCTCGGCCCAGTCGAGGCCGCCCTTTGTGCCGAGCGTCAGCGCTTCAGCCAGCAGCACGGCCGTCGAGCCGACCAAATGATTGATGGCGAGCTTCAGATAACGTGCCTGCTGGTCCTCGCCGACGTAGTACTGGCGTGCCGACATGGCTTGGAAGACGGGCAACGCGCCGCTGTACGCGTCTCGCGGGCCGGATGCGAACACGGTGAGCTGCGCCTTCTCTGCAAGGACGGTGCTGCCCGAGACGGGCGCGCAAATATAGCCAATTCCGCGCTCGCGCGCCGCGTCGCGAACTTCACCCGACGCTGTCGGCGAGACTGTGCTCATGTCGATATAGACCGCGCCGTCGGGTGCGTTTTTGATCACACTGTGTGCGCCGAGCGCGACCTTACGCAATACGGCGTCGTCGGGGATGATCGAGAACACGAGCGGGACCGAACGCGCGACGCTGGCGAGGTCCTCGGCGCCGCGGGCGCCAAGCCGAACCGCCTCGTCAATGCGCGCTGGGTCGACGTCATAGACGGTCACGTCGAAGCCCGCGGCGAGAAGATTGCGCAGGATTGGCGCGCCCATCTTGCCGAGGCCGATCCAGCCGATCTGTTGTGCGTTGTGTTTCTCTTGCGTTTGGGGCATGTCGTCACCGTAGCTGGGGATTGATGAGAATTTTCATCTTGTCGCTGCCTTTGTCGCTCAGCACGTCAAAGCCTTTTCCGACGACATCGTCGGCATCGATCAGGTCGTGGATGAGCTTTTCCACCGGAAATTTGCCGTTCGCAATCATGCCAATGATGCGCGGCCAGATGGTCACGGGGTAACACCACGTTCCCTCGATTCGAATGTCCTTCAGCGACCATTTCATTGGGTCGACCCTTGCTGTGCCGACGTGCAGACCTGCCTGGACCACGGCGCCCGCCGAACGCACGGCATCGACGCAGGCGTTCAGCGCATGCTGGTTGCCCGCGCATTCAATCGCAACGTCGACGCCCACGCCTTCCGTCAAGTCGCGAATCTTCTGCGGCAGGTCGCCGTCGGAGGGATCGAAGATTTGAGTCGTGACGCCGAAGCCGGCCATCTTCGCGGCGCGCGCCGCGTTGGGTTCGCTGACGAAGATCTTCGTGGCTCCCGCTGCGTGACAGGCGAGGGCAGCAAGCACGCCAATCGGACCCGCCCCTGTAATCAGCACCGTCGAGCCGACCGTGGCGCCACCCCGGTCCACGGCATACAGTGCGACGGCCGCTGGCTCGATCAGCGCACCCTGCTCGTCGCTGACGGTGTCTGGCAGACGGTTCGCGTGATAGTCGTTGAGCACTGTGTATTCGGCCATACCGCCGCCGTCCCAGCTGAGCCCGACGCAACCCATCTTCGTGCAGAGATGGCGCATGCCGCGCGCGCAGTAATAGCACTGACCACACGACGCGAGCGGCATCACCGAGATACGGTCGCCGCGCTGCACGTTCTTCACGTCCTTGCCGACTTCGACGACCTCCGCACTGAACTCATGACCCAGAACCTGAGGCGCTTTTGCTCCCGTCAATGCATGCGGCTCGGTCGGCACGACGATGGGACCCGCCTGATACTCGTGCAGATCGGTGCCGCAGATGCCGCACCACAGCGGTTTGACGATCATCTGGCTCGCGCCCATGCTCATCGGGTCGGGTACGTTTTCGACCCGGATATCGTGCGCACAGTGAAAACGCACTGCTCTCATATTCGACTCCTTGGTTAGACGGGCCATTTCGAATGGCCTCGTATGGATCTGGAAGATTCAGCGTTGCCGGCGGCTCACGTAGCACGCCGATGCGCCGATGATGATGACTCCCTTGACAATGATCTGCGCCTGCACGGGCATTCCGATCAGCAGCACGATGTTGAAGACGATGACGAGAATGGCTGCACCCGCGAGGCCGCCCAGCAGCGAGCCGCGGCCGCCGGAGAGCGCGAGCCCGCCCATCACAGCGGCGACGATCGAATCGAGTTCGAAACCGCGCCCCACCCAGTTGTCGACGATGCCGACATAGCCTGACAGGATCAGTCCCGCCAGCCCCGCAAGCAGCGCACTGATCACGTAACACGCGATACGCACGGTGTCGGGGCTCACGCCGACTAGCCTCGCGGCAACGGCGTTGCCGCCCACCATGTACACGCGCCGTCCGAACGTGGACAGATGCAGCAATGTGCTGAACACGATCGTGCACGCGACTAGCAACAGCACGTTGACGGGCACTGCCGCGATCGAGCCTGTTCCCATCAAGTGAAAGAGCGGTGGTACGTTGCCGGAAGGCGCGCCCTGCGTGTAGGCGAAGCGCAGGCCGTCGAGCACGACGGCGGTGGCGAAGGTCGCGAGAAACGGCGACACCTGACGCTTCGTGACAAGCAGGCCATTGAGCAGCCCGGCACCCATGCACAGCACGAGCGTGACGCCAAACACGGCTGGGGCCGAATGGTTCGTGTCGTCGAACGCAGTGGCGATCACGGCCGCCGTCGCCATCACGGAGGCCACGGACAGATCGAGTCCGCCCACGAGAATCACGAACACCTGGCCAATCACGACGATGCCAAGCGGCGCGAACTGCACCAGCATGTTGACGACGTTATCGGCACGAAGGAAAGTGGGCGACCACGCGCCCGAAAGCGCAATCAGCACCACGAGAAACAGATAGATGCCATAGCGCTGTACGACACGCAGCGACAGCGTGCGCACCCGTGTGGCTTCGCTGCGCGGAGCAATCGAGTTCATGCGAGCCTCCGTTTCTGCTGAACGTTGACGCAGACGGCCGCGATGATCGCGATGCCCTGTACGATGAGCTGATACTGGGACGGCACGCCGGCAAAGTTGATCAGGTTGTTGAGCATGCTGAGCAGGTACACACCAAGCAACGTGCCGACGACGCCGCCGCGCCCCCCGCTCAGAATCGTGCCGCCGACGACCACGGGCGTTATGGATGCAAGCGTGTAGTTGGCGCCGAGATACGGTTGACCCGAGCCGAACTGGGCGGCGAGATAAATGCCCGTGAGGCCGGCGCAGAGCGATGAGAACGTGTAGACCGATAGAATCACCCGTTTGCGCGGAATGCCCGAGAGCGTTGCCGCGTTGTCGTCGTCGCCGACGAGATAGACGTACCGGCCTAGGTGCGTATTGCGCATGAAGTACGACACGCCGGCATAAAGAAGCAGCACGACGGTGGCGGTGACGGGCACGTTGGCGTAGCGGCCGTAAGCCAGCGCGTCGAAGCCGTCCGGCACGCTGCCTGCGGGGCCGTTCGCGTAGTACAGGATGCCGCCTTGCAGAATGGCGCCCATACCCAGCGTGATGATCAGCGGATGCACGCGCAGCGAGAGCACGAGCAGACCATTGGCCAGTCCCACCATCACCGACAACGCAATCGCGGCCGAAATCGCCATGCCCCAACCGCCGTGGGTCGCATCGGAGATGCCGGATGTTAGCGTGGCTGTCACGCTGATCAACGAACCAACGGACAGATCGATGCCGCCTGTCAGAACGGCGAGCGTCTGCCCCAACGCGACGAGCGCAAGGCCCGTCGCCTGCTGATGGACGTTCAGCAGATTGGACAGCGTCGAAAAACGGTCGTTGACGTTTGTGCCCGTGACGAACAGCACCGCGATCAGCACTGCGACGATAAACGGCGCTGCATTCTGCGAGACGTGGCGTCTAATGAGCGTACGCATGAGCGCCTCCCGTCTGCGTGAGCTGCGTGCCGCCCGTTGCGAGCGCCATGATGTCGTGCTCGGTCAACTGGTGGCCGCTGACTTCGCCCGCGATACGCCCTTCGCGCATCACCAGCACGCGGTTGGACATGCCGATGACTTCCTGTAACTCGGAACTGATCATCAGGATGCCGAGGCCGCGATTCGTCAGTTCGCGCATGAGGCGATAGATTTCCGCCTTTGCGCCGATGTCGACCCCACGGGTCGGTTCGTCGAGAATCAGCACGCTGGTGCACACGCGTACCCATCGGCTGATGAGTACTTTTTGCTGGTTGCCGCCCGACAGCGTTGCGACGCTGCCCGCCGGTCGGGCGCCTGCGATGCCGTATTCGCGGATGGCATCCGCGCCTGCCATGCGCTCTTCTTTGGGTCTCAGCAACCCGAAACGGGACACGCGTCGCAGGGTAGTCGCCGTGACGTTCTGCGCGACGTTCAGGTACATCAGCAAACCTTCGGATTTACGGTCTTCCGTGACGAAGCCGAGACCGAGGCGGATCGCCGTTGCCGGCGTCATACGCGTATGGCGCGTGCCACGCACTTCGACCATGCCGCGTGCGGGCAGCGCGCCGAACAAGCCGGATGCGAGTTCCGTGCGGCCCGAGCCGACCATACCCGCGAGCCCGACAATCTCGCCAGCGCGTACACAAAGCGACGCGTCAAAGACGCGATCTTCAACGTTCAGACCTTCGACCTTCATGAGCACCGTGCCCCCAGGGGGCAGCGTGGGCTTGGGCGGATAGATGTCTTTCATTTCGCGGCCGACCATCATGCGCACGAGTTCGGCGCGTGTCGTTTTGGACACGGGGTGTGTACCGATCTTGCGGCCGTCCTTCATGACGGTCACGCGGTCGCACAATTCAAAGATTTCGTCGAGTCGGTGCGAGATGTAGATAATGGCGACGCCTCGCGCGCGCAGCACGCGCAGCCGTTCGAACAGGAGTTGCACCTCCTTGCCGGCAATGACGGCAGTCGGTTCGTCGAGGATGAGGACGCGTATCTCGCTCGCCATCGCCTTTGCGATTTCAACCATCTGCTGGCTCGCGACAGAGAGCGCGCCGACCCGCTCGCGCGGATCGAGTTGTACGCCGAGCTCGTGTAGCAATTTGGCGGCGCGTTCGTTCATCGTGCGGTGGTCGATCGTGCCGAGCCGTGTGCGGGGCTCGATCCCCGCGAAGATGTTCTGCGCGACGCTCGACTGCGGAAACAGCACGAGTTCCTGATAGATGATGTGAACGCCGTGCGCCTTTGCGTCTGCGGGGGACTTCCACGCGACGGGCCGACCGTCGAAGCACAATGCGCCTTCGTCCGGCAGGTACGCGCCAGCGAGCACTTTCATCAGTGTCGATTTGCCCGCGCCATTTTCGCCGACCAGTGCGTGAATTTCGCCGCCGCGCACGCCGAAGCTCACGTCGTCGAGGCTCTTGACGCCAGGGAACTGCTTGACGATGCCACTGACCTGGATGACGTCGGGCGGTGGCGCAACGCCATCACCTGAAAAACCCGATATGTGCGCGTTCATTTCTCACCCGGCAGCTTGATCTTGAACGTCGACGGGTTGTAGTCCGCTCCCATGCCGCCATCGATGATCTTGTCAGGCGGGCCCTTCGCATCGACCACCTGATCGATGTACTGGTCGGGATGCGGCACCGATGCCGTCTCGTCGCCGCGCGTCAGCGCGATCTGCGGGCTGATCTCGTAGATTTTCGGCAGCGGTTGACCCTGCAGCGCCTTGAGCGCGACATCGAGCGACGTGCCGCCCATCGAAGGCGGATAGCCGATCTCGAGCATCGGAATCTTGTACTTCAACGCCAGTTGCAGGGGACCGTTGAGGTCGGCTGTCGTGTGCGGCGGAATCTCACCGGGCTTGAAGCCTGCCGCAAGGAACGCTTCGATCGAGCCCGCGACAGGCAAGCCGTGAGCGCACCATACGGCGTTGATGGTGTGCCCGTACTTTGCGATCATCGCCTGCATCTGCTGCTTTGCCTTCACGGGGCTCCAGTCTGAGTAGACTGTGTCAAGCACTTTGATGCCGGCGTATTGCGAGAACACTTGGTGCGCGGCCGCTTCACGGTCGGCGCTGACGCTGGAGCCCGCCTGGCCCGCCAGCATGATGACGTTGCCCTTGCCATGCAGCTTCTCGACGATCCATTGCGCCCACACGCGGCCCATCATCGCATCGGAACCCGTCACGAATGATACGAAGTTGTCCGATGAAATACGCCGGTCGACCATCACGACGGGAATGCCCTGTTTCATCGCACGCGTGACAACGGGGTCGAGCGCCTTTTGCGTGTTCGCACTCACGATGAGCAGGTCCACGCCGCGCGAGATCAGATCCTGAATGTCCGCGGCCTGTTTAGCGTCGTCCATGTTCCCGTTGGTGATGAGCAACTGCTTGATCTGGTCTGGATGGTCTGCCGCAGCTTTCATCAGCGAGTGTTGCATTACAACCCGCCAGCTGTCGCCGAGTCCCGCATTGGAGAAGCCAATCACATAGGGCGGCTTCTTCTTGAACTTCGAGGTATCGGAGAACGGAATCTGCACCGCGGGATTGAACAGGAAGGTGCGCGCGGCGCCAGTGTAGTCTGCTCGCACGGCACAGGAAGCCGTCAGTGTGATTGCTGCAGCGGCAAATAGGATTGCGCGCTGAAAGCGGGTCGAACGACGCATGAGTGTCTCCGTAAATGTTCTAATATCCGTCGGGAGACGCGCGTCGTTGTTCGGACTTTCCAACGCGTCTAGCGGTCACAGGCACCGGCAACCGCTTCGACGCTCCGCCCTGCGGCCGTCTCAATACAGCGTGCTTCCCGACGGCGTCAATGTGGCACGGTTGACGAAGCGCATCTAGCAATTGGCATTACTAGTAATGGCAGTAACAGGGAAAAGAAGAGGAGACGAAACATGGAAAAACAGCAGCGCCTGAACGAACTGGCCGATTTCCTCAAGACACGTCGAGCACGTCTTCGGCCCGAGGACATCGACTTTCCGAGCGGCACCCGTCGCAAGACACCAGGACTGCGCCGGGAAGAGGTTGCGGAGCGCGCCGGTATCAGCGTGACCTGGTATGCGTGGCTCGAGCAGGGCAGGGAAGTGAATGTATCGTTCAAGACGATTGAAAGCCTCGCCAATGCACTGAAACTTTCGCCGCACGAGCGCACGCATTTGTTTGAGCTGGCCAATCACTACACGCCGCCTGGCCCGTATCCGATCGCACAGAACGTGACGGACACAGTTCGACGCATGCTCGATCAGCTAGGCAACATGCCAGCGTATGTCGTCGACGGCAACTGGAACTATGTGACATGGAACGAAGCCGCTGTGCGGGTGTTCACCGACTTTCGCAAGATGCCTGCGGGTCGCTGCAATCTGCTGTGGTTCACGTTTCAGAAAGACGGCGCGCGTGCGCTTTTTCAGGGGTGGGACGCCTACGCGAAATGCGTGTTGGCGCAGTTTCGCGGCGATTATATTCTTCGGCCCTCCGGAGAGGTTTTTCTGCGCGATCTCGTCGAAGAACTCAGCGATACCGATGCGGACTTCTGCCGCTGGTGGGCGGAGCACGAAGTGCTTAAGCGCAGCGACTGGCGCAAGGTGATCGAGCATCCGGTGGCAGGGTTGCTCGAACTGGATGCGCTATCGCTGGAGGTGCCCGATGCGCCGGGGATGCGCATCATGGTCTACACGCCGGCGCCGTTGACGGATACCACTCAACGGATCGAGGCACTGATGAATGCCAGCAATGCGACTGCCATTCCCGTTCATGCTGCAACGGTACTCGATACCTTCCGAAAATCCCGGGCGTCGAAATCCGGGCGCAGCGGATGATCTTCGAAACGTCGAACTGTTCGATCTTCGGACCATACTAGAGCTAAGGACTTGCTGAATGACAGAGGGCATATTCTCGGTCGTCAGCAAATGTACCCGCGCACACGTCTCCAGCTTACGGAGGGGCGAAGGCAGCCTAGAGGAGCGCTGTGCTATGTTGGGTGAGCGACTGGCCGGCGCGCGCGCCAGGCATCCTGGACGCCCTCCCGAGCAGCGGGCGCGACTTCGAAGCACGGGTGCTCAACCGTACCCTTAAGCACAAACCCGCCGGCGGCTTGCCAAACTCGATCATCCAAAGGCTCGCGCCGAGATCGGCGACGTGTCGCCCTCATGCGTGCGCGTTGGCGCGAGCACGGCATCAAGCCGCAACAGTCGAGAGCAGCACATGGTCTCTAACAGCCCGGGCCGACGTCATCGGGCTCTACCTGGCTCTGCGGGCGCGCGCTGCGGTGTTCGGTGGACTCGACCGCGAGGACCGGATGTTGCCGCGGTCCCGTGGGGGCGACGAGAGGTCCCGCCTTCGACTGAAGCGCAACGGGAGACTTGGCTTGACGTTGACACCGAGAGTGGGTTGTCCGACTTTATGGCGTACCTTGAGCCGGACCAGTCTTCATGGGTAGGTCAAACATAAGGAGCTACGCAAAAGTAGCAAAATCAAATTCTGGAGGCGGCGTCCTGAAGCGGGTGGCCTGTTCAAAGTCGTAGGCAAGCGCCAGAATTTCCGCCTCGGCAAAGCGCTTCGAGCCGACGATATCGATCGCAACAGGGCGACCGTCCTCCGAATACCCTGCGGGCACGGTGACAACGGGAAGGCCAAGCTCGTTGACCTCTGTCCCGACGACTTGATCACCAAGATACTCGGGCGTGTTACCGTTGAGATTAGGGAGCGGTTGTGTTGATCGGGGCATCAACAGAGCGTCGATTTGCTTGTCCGCCATAATTTGCTCATAGCGCTCGGTGAGCGAACGAGCGTCTTGAAGGACAACACTCATCTCCTTGCTGTCTCTGCGTACGTTGATCGCTGGGTTAGCCAGAAGGGCGAAAAGCGGAGCGGTGGTACCCAGCCCAATCGGGAACCCGGCGCGTTCCTCGAACTCCTGGCGCGAGGCCGGGCATCCGTTTCCAAGCGTCGCAAAGAATTCGTCGACACCGTCAAGGTAGGCGTTGCATTGCGGAAACGCGGTTCGAGAAATCCAACGCTCCCGCCAGTCTGTGTCGCCGAACACGGTTTGGACGAGGCTTGCGCCCATCGATCTAACTTTCTCTAGGATCGACGCGTAATGAGCGCGTATGCTCGGATGCAACTCGGCTGCCCAAATCCCAGCCTCGAAGACTCCGATTCTCTTTCCGTGCAAAGCACCAGCAAAAAGCGATTTTGAAATATCCGGCGTCTTACTACCCTGCGCTGCAATTACATCTAATACTGCTGCGACGTCTTTTACCGTCCGAGCGATCGGGCCGGCGACATCATGATTGAACAGGCCCGGATAGATGCCCTCTGTCGCGACAAGCTCGTAGGTGGGCTTTAGCCCAACGAGGCTCTGTGCTGAGGCGGGGAACAGGATCGATCCTGCTGTGTCCGTTCCGAGGCCGACGACGCCCATGCCGGAGGCAACAGCAGAAGCGCTGCCCGAGCTGGACGCGCCGGGCGCAAAATTCGAGTGATACGCGTTGAACGTGTCGCCGTTGTAGCTTGATTGCGCGCGCAGACCATCGAGTCCAAAGTCTGGAAGATTGCTTTTTCCGATAAGGATTGCGCCGGCGTCCTTCAGGGACTTGACGAGCGACGCGTCCCGTGTGGGATACAGGTCAATGCCGTTGAAGGCGCCTTTAGCCGGGTCGAGCACTCGACTGTCTGATGCGAAACCGGCGTAACCCGCCGTTGTGCGGCTCCCACCAGATTCATGTTGTCTTTAAGGACGATGGGCACACCATGCAGCGGGCTCCGCTGTCCTCCGCGCTTGATTTCGGCTGCCGCGCGTTCTGCATCTTGCTGCACCTTTTGGTTGAGCCATATGAAGGCGTTCAAGTAGGGCTCGGCAGCGTTAATTCGAAGCAAGCACGCCGCAGTAGCCTCGATCGGCGTGAATTCCCCCGCCTTGAAAGCAGCGCTGATCGATTCGATCGACAATGCCTGCGGTTCAATCTGGAGGGCAGCCGACCGGATGTCTTCGGATATGCTAAACGGTTTGAAGTGACGCATTGACCCTCCTCGGTTGGGTGAAGAACGAAAACACAGGTGCGCGGTCAGTAGCACACACGCGTTGTTGGGTGTGACGTGGGTCCGCGCCAGTGAATTTTGAGGACAAAGGGGCTGGCGCAGACAACCGTTGAGTCAGCGGCGATGCGGCGCGCTCCTGCACGCCAAAATTAGGACGCTACAACCGTAGCCGCGACCAGCGAAGGAATGCCGTCAAGGCCTTCGACCACATAGTGGGGCCTAACGCCGAGTTGGTCAAACGTGTTACCGACTCGATTAACCCAGCAAACTTGATATCCGAAATGCGCCGCGCCGGCCGCATCCCAAGAGTTGGATGAGACGAAGAGAATCTCATCGCGGGGGAAGTTGATTGTCTGCTCCGCCATCTCGTAAACGGATGTGTGCGGTTTGAAAACCTCAACTCGATCGACGCTGATCAGGTGATCGAAATGGTGCTGCAGGTGAGAACTCTCGACCACCGACCTAATCGAAAAATTCGAACCGTTTGAAAGGATCGCGAGGGGCACGCCCTGAGCCTGTAAAGCGCAAAGCGCCGAGTCGGTTTCAGGGAAGGGTTGCAAGCGCAGATACTCGTCGCACAGCTGGGCGTGCTCTTCTGGAGAAAGCGCCAGCTTGAGATGAGACACGACATAGTCTAGTGCGTCTTCGGTAGCCTTCTCAAACGACACATACTGACCCATAAGGCTTCGCAGCCACGTATATTCGAGTTGCTTTTGCCGCCATAATACGCTGATTTCGAGACCGCGACCGGGATACCATTCGCCGCAGCGGACGGCAACAGAATGGACGTCGTAGAGGGTACCGTAGAGGTCGAAAACGACTGCTTTGATTGGCTTCATGTGGAGTGTCCTTGATTGTCCTAGATGTTACGCAAGAAAAAATGTCGCACGTAAGGAACGTCGGTTATCGTTGTTGACCGCGGAGCGTTGCGTCTGTGCTGTCGAATCCGCTTTGCGCTTTAACGAAGAACGCATCGAAAGCGTCCATGTGGCTCGGCGCCGGGTGAGATAGCACTGTGCATAGCCATGCGCCCAAAAATCCGATCGGCATACTTGCGATTGCTGGATTCACAATAGGAAAGATCGCGTGTTCTTTCATGAATGCTGGCCCCATGAAGGCGAGTGCGATCGAAGAAATGAGACCGGCTGCGACGCCGCCTATCACTCCGGAGGTGTTGAACCGGCGCCAAAAAATCGAGAGCGCGATGATTGGGAAGTTTGCTGATGCGGCAACCGATATCGCAAGGATGACAAGCACGCCTACGTTCATGCCCTGTGCAAGGAGGCCTAGCGAGACCGCCGCAATTCCGACGAGCAACGTCGAGAGACGTGCAACGCGCACTTGCTCTTTTTCACTGACGGACCCGCCGCGTATCACGTTGACGTAGAGGTCATGCGCGATTGCTCCGGAGGATGCCAGTGTCAGCCCGGCTACGACCGCAAGAATCGCAGCAAACGCGATCGCACAGATGCAAGCGAGAAATACCTGGCCCCCAATGGACCCGGCACCCCCTCCCAGGTATTGAGCCAGTAACGGAAGAGCAAGGTTGCCGCCCTTATCCGCGGCCCGGATCGCGTCTTGGCCAACAAAAGTCGCTGAGGCGAAGCCTATTAGCGTAGTCACCATAAAGAAACCGCCAGCGAGGAACATCAGCCACAGTACAGAATTTCTTGCTGTCTTTGCATCCGGCACGGTGTAGAACCGTGTCATGATGTGTGGCAGACCTGCAACGCCAAAGATAAAAGAGATAAATAGCGAGAGCGTGTCGAGCGGATGCTTGAAGTAGCCTCCAGCCGCAAGCATCTTGGCACCGTAGAGCTGCTCTACGGACGAGAAAAGCTTGAGAGGATCAAAGTTGACCGCAGCCAAGAGCATGCACACTAAGACTATCGCTGCGGCAAGGAGCAGTACGGCTTTCACAATCTGCACCCATGTCGTCGCCAGCATGCCACCGAAGAGGACATAGATGATCATGCCCACTCCGACCAGCGTAACAGCGACGTCGTACGGCACGCCTAGCATCAACTTTATTAGCGCGCCCGCGCCTGACATTTGCGGGACCATATACGCGATGTTCACCACAATTGTTCCGATGATCGCCGCCAGTCGCGCACTTGGCCGTTTCATACGCTCAGCGATGACATCGCCGAATGTGAAGCGTCCCGTGTTGCGTACGGGCTCCGCAACGAGCATCAGAACGACAAGGAAGGCAGCCAGCGCTGCCACCGCATACAGTGATCCGTCCATGCCATAAAGCGAGATTAAGCCGGAGAAGCCGAGAAATGCTGCCGCGCTCATCCAGTCGCCTGCAAGAGCGAAGCCGTTCGCGCGGGCGCTTAGCTTGCCTCCTGCCGCGTAGAACTCGGACGTGGTATGGGTCTTACGTGCCGCCCAGAAGGTTATGACCAATGTGACGGCGAGGATGACTAGAAAAATAGCTATCGTTAGAATCTTCATCATGCATCTCCTCGGAACGCGTCCGCTACCAGTTCTGCTTGAACGTCGAACATTCGGTTGGCCAGCACAACATAGGCAACTGACAGCACCCAACACATCACGTAAATCATCGCAACGAGCAGATAGCCGAGCGTGAACGATCCCGCAACCTTCCTTGCCATCAGTTCTGGCGCAAACCCCGACAAGAGCGCAACCCCAAAGGCGTAAGCGAGGCCTACTCCAAGGAGCGGTGCAGACGTACGACGCTTGATCGACATCAACCTGCGAAAAGCTTGCGAGTGAATGACCACTCTCGATCTTTCCGACGATCCGTCTTCAGCAACTGATTCATAGTCGTTAAGCATCGCGACGCGCGATAGTTCGATCATCTCTGTCTCCATGTCTTGTTTAATGAGACGGCAAGCGAGTGAAGCAGCTGGCCGCCTGGGCTGTTATCTGCAAGGTCCGGACCAATTTGACCATTTCGTCTCGGCCACGCGCTGGACGGTATGTCCGCAATGGCGCGGCGGGTTGCAACGATCAGCGAAGCGACGGTAGACAATCAGGGGCGGCGAACCGATACAGAATCGGATGAGTCAGATATGACTCAGGTCAAGATGGCGGGCAAGGCGTGAGCCAAATGCTGGGTTATCCTCTTGCATCGGAGAGGAGTTTGAGATGGCGATTCAATTTTTGGAAGCGCTGCTGGATGAACATCCGATCGGCTTTGTAGCCTGCAGAGCGGATGGAGACGTGGTCTATATGAACGCGACAGCGCGCGAGCTTCATCAGACGTTTCCGGAAGAGGTGCGGCGCACGTGGCCGACGGATGGGGAGGGGCGGCCCGGTGCACGCGCCGAATCGGATTTGCTAAAGGCAGGCAATAAGGAGTATGCCATTGGGCACTACCGAACGGGCGCGGGATCACTAACGATGCTGGTGCCAGTCGGCACGGACGCTGGCGTACTGGAAAGCATTGATCGGCTCCAGCAAGCAGCGCTTGACTTCGAAGAGATTTTTCGACATTCATTCGATGGCATCTTTGTAGCTGATGGAGCTGGCTACACGTTGATGGTCAACGAAGGCTGCGAGCGAAACTACGATCTTCGGGCCTCGGACATGATAGGCAAGCATGTCTCGGAATTTGAAAAAGCCGGTTGGATTCGTCCGGTTGTCGCTGCCCAGGTCGCCAGAACTGGCCAACGCATTTCCACGACGCAATATACTCATACGGGCAAGACCATCCTGGTGACCGGCATTCCGCTGGTTGATGCGGCTGGAAAGGTTCGCAAAGTCATCATCAACTCTCGTGACACGACAGAGCTTAGACAGTTGCAGGACGCACTTGCGCAAACGCGCGAGAAGCTCCGACGTGTAGATGAAGAGAATGAGGCGTTGCGCCTGCAGAACCTGCGCGTTGACAACGTCGTGCTAAGAAGCGAGCCGATGAGGCGAGTTGCAGAACTTGCGGCGCGCGTGGCGCGAGTAGACGCGACGGTCTTGATTACAGGGCAGTCCGGCGTTGGGAAAGATGTCATTGCAAGCCTCATCCATCGCCGCGGCCTGCGTTCGGCGGGCCCCTTTATTAAAATCAATTGTGGAGCGCTTCCGCACGACCTGTTAGAGTCGGAACTCTTTGGCTATGAGCCGGGAGCTTTTACAGGAGCGCAGCGCAGCGGAAAGAGCGGGCTCATCGAACTGGCTAATCGCGGGACGCTCTTTCTTGATGAAATAGGAGATATGCCGCTTGACCTCCAAGTGAAGCTGCTACAGGTGCTTCAAGACCGAACGATTGCCAAGGTCGGCGGCACGAAAACGAGATCTGTCGACGTCCGCATAATTGCTGCGACAAACCGTGACCTCAAGCAAATGGTAGAACAGCGAACGTTCAGAGACGACCTTTACTATCGACTGAATGTGGTGCCGATCCCTGTTCCCCCTTTAGTCGACCGCAAGGATGATATCGCACCTCTGGTGCTTCACTTCGTTCAGGAATTCAATGAGCGCTATGGCTTTCGACGGGTGGTGTCTGAGCAGGCGATGGCGCTCCTTCTGGATTATGGCTGGCCCGGCAATGTGCGTGAATTAAGAAACGTCATTGAGCGGTTAGTCGTGACAAGCGAGAGTGACGTCATCGATCCGCAATTTTTGGATGGCGTCCTGCCCGTCGATGCGATTGATGTCGAGCCTAGTTCATTCCGTCACCGCGTTGAACGCTTCGAGCGCCGTCTCGTCGAGGAAGCGATGCGCAAAGCGGGTAACACTCGAGACGCCGCGCGGGCGTTAGGGTTGAGCCAATCGAGCGTCGTGCGGAAGTTGAGAACTGGCCGAACTTGAACGCCCATTTTTCGAAAGACGCACTTCCACGAATCGCGGCGATCTGCGGGGAACGATAGCCTTGGATCCGGCCTCGCTTCAACATACAGCAATCATGTGGCGATCATCCTTTTTCACTAATTGACGGGAATAAATAAGTCGATTGGAGTGCCTCCCACTCGCGACTATGAGATCAGAGGATCGTGGACCCTCAGGGGCCAACGGCATCGATGTGCCCAAGTGGAAAATGCTCGCATTTCCCGCCAACTGGAGGATCCAAAATGAAAGATACGCCAGTTGGAATTGACATTGCGTAGAGCGTGCTCCCGGTGCATTCAGCCCGAACACTATCGAAGAAGGGGCGTTGCGGCTGCGTCGCCGTCGTCGTCGCTACACCGAAGACTTGAAGGCGCGCGTTGTTGCCGCTGGCCAGGGTACCGGTGTGTCAGTGTCGGCCGTGGCGCTGGAACATCGGCTCAACGCGAGTCGCTCGCGCCGCTGGCTCAATCAGGCAGAAGGCAGACTTCCGAAGCGCTCGTCTGAACGGCTGGTAGAGGCCGTATCGAACCAATACCGGCGTTCGTTCCTGCCGCTATGGGCGCCAACGCGGAAACCTCGCCGGATATCCGTGGCAAAGTTCGCCGGGCAACAGTCGATAACGGTGAGCGGCCCGGTCTCCGAAGCCGCAATGCGCGACGTGGATGACAAAAGATTTGACGAACGTCTGTAACCGAACGCCCCGCACGAACGAACTTCAACACTTGGGTTTTCGGACCCAAATTCCAGTTGAAAATCGCCGACAAGGAGCGAAGGATGAAGCAAAAACGATTGATCGTAGCCGCAACTGCGACTGCGGCGTCTCTGATTTTGGCCGCCTGCGGGGGAGGATCGGACAACAATTCAGCCAAGACGCCCCAGCTATTTGCTCAAACTAACGACGCGACAAATGCAGTGATCCATTTTGTGCGTAACGCAGACGGCACTCTGAATCCTAAAGGAACCGTGCTGACAGGCGGTAAAGGCACGAATGGCGTTAACTACTTTATGGGAAACATCGTTGCGCCCGATGCCCTAACAAGCAACAACAGCGTCATCGTCTCGCCAGATGGATCCCGCCTTTTCGTTGCGAACGCAGGTGACAACACTGTGAGCGTGTTGTCAATTGGCCCGGCCGGCGAATTGGTGTTGCTCGCTGTGTCTCCGACTGGCGGAATTCGGCCGACGTCCTTGGCTTATCTCAACGGCGTGCTTTACGTCACTCATCAGCAAGGTGCTCAAGAGTTAGGAGCCTTTAAGGTCGGTACCGACGGCAAACTGACGGCGATCGGTCAATACGCAGTAGCGGTGCCGGATGCGCTCCCCACGCAAGTTGCAGTCACCCCAAACGGTAAGTTCGTAGTAGTCAACGGATTTTTGAGAACCGTCGCTCCGGCACAGCCGCTAAACATGCTCCTGTCGTATCCCATCAATTCTGACGGGTCCCTTGGGCAACCGGTGTCAAGCCCATCATCAGGCGTGGGACCGTTTGGAGGTCGATTTGGTTCGGGCCCACTGACGTCTGTGTATGCCGTAACGGAAGCCGCAGGCGGGACAGCAAGCTCCTACTCTATGGCCGCAGATGGAAGCTTCGCGAGCCTGAGCGGGCCGATAGACGTGATCGGACAACAAGCGCCATGCTGGATCTCACTAACGCCGGACAATCGATTTGCTTTCGTTGGAAACGGCAGTGGGGCGGTTTCTCTTTTCAGCATCGACACGGCAGGAAAAATGACACTCGCCAATCCGATTGCTGCAACAGAGACCCCTATTTCGGGTCAGACGTCTGCTTTTGCAAACGATTCATGGATAAGCCCGGACGGTAAGTACCTTTACCAAGACTACGCGGGAAATGACAAGATCGTCGCCTATGCAATTTCTGCCGACGGTAGCTTGCGCAAGCTTGGTGAGCAGCCGGCCAATACAGCGTCAAAAATCGGCTTGCAGGGACTGGCCGGCACCTGAGCATTCCGACGCATTTTGGTGTGACGTGCGAGCGCCGCTCGCACGCAATGCATCCGATTCGCTTCAAGAACTTATGTCGCATTTAGTCACACGTCTGCGCCGGGCTCTCTCCGTTTCAAGCGACAGCCGAAATTGGAAGGGATGTCACGGTTGGAAGCCGGGCAAATCAACCGTATATGGCTGATTGAATGCAGCCGAAGTGCTGACTGACCTACCATGCAGCGGCTTCCGCGGTCTGCTGCCTCGTGTATTCTTGCGAAGATCC
This sequence comes from Caballeronia sp. NCF2, assembly GCF_023631205.1. Classification (NCBI taxonomy): domain Bacteria; kingdom Pseudomonadati; phylum Pseudomonadota; class Betaproteobacteria; order Burkholderiales; family Burkholderiaceae; genus Caballeronia; species Caballeronia sp. NCF2. Next base: position 28,043 of record NZ_JALQDN010000073.1, read on the forward strand.
GGCCCAATCGGTCGCGAAACCGCTCGACTCAACGACAAGGTACTTGATGCGGAGAGGAGCCGTTTCTGACTAGAGCACATGAGTAAGGCCGCCCACCGCGAATTTGCGGCTTGGTAGCAATCGAGGCCAGTTGCGCCGCTGTAGTCGCCCCTGCAATTCAGGGCACGCGGACACCATCAGGTTGACGATGCCGCAGCCCGTCTGCTCTCGCGAGACGGTCACAAGGCGTCTTCCGATGGTGACCGAGTTCACGTATCGTGACTAACGCGTGCCGCTTTTCTTACTCTCTGGATCGAAGTGCGCGCCACGACCGTGCCTGATTCTAAAGAATACGGTCTGCGATGCACGCCGTCTGTTCGTTCACAGCGATGTCGCGCGCGGCCTTCGCCTCGCTGATTCTCAGTTCATGTGGTATCACTATGCCGTTCTTGGCCGCGGTTACTTCGGCGAGTATCGATATCGCAATCTCCGGCGGCGTGCGACTGCCGATATAGATGCCTGCGGGCCCGTGCAACCGGCCCACTTCTTCCGCGCTCAGGTCAAAATACGATTCGAGCCGTTCGCGTCGAGCCATGTTGTTCCTGCGCGAGCCGAGCGCGCCGACGTAGAACGCAGGGGTTTTCAACGCTGCCATCAGCGCGAGATCGTCGAGCTTCGGATCGTGCGTAAGCGCGATCACGGCAGAGCGGTCATCGAGTTTCATGTCGAGCACGGTGTCGTCCGGCATGGTTCGCACGAGCGTCGTGCCCGACACGTGCCATGTATCGCTATACTCCTCGCGCGGATCGCAGACGATGACCCTGTAGTCCAGCCCCAGCGCGATCTCGCACAGATAGCGCGAAAGCTGGCCCGCGCCGATCACGAGCATCCGGTAATGCGGGCCGTGAACCGTCCGCAAGCGGCGCCCATCGAAAACGATGCCTTCGGCCGACGCGCCCGGCGCGAGTGTCACCGCGCCGCTCGTCATATCGAGCGAGCGCATGACCACCTCGCCGGCGATCACGCGGGCGCACAGATCTTCGATCCGGCTATCGTGCGATACCGGCTCGAGCACCAGTTCGATCGTGCCGCCGCACGGCAAGCCGAAACGATGCGCCTCCTCGGCCGAAATCCCGTATTTGATGGCTTCCGGATGCGTCTGCTGAATGCCGAGCCGCCGCACCCGATCGATCAGATCGTCCTCGATGCAGCCGCCGGACACCGAGCCCGCGACCGAGCCGTCTTCGCAGATCGCCAGCATCGCGCCTTCAGGCCGTGGCGACGAACCCCACGTCCTGACGACGGTGACGAGCAGCACGCGGCGCCCGCTTTGGAGCCAGCGGGCGCTGGCCTTGAGCACATCGAGATCGATGCTGTCCATGTTCGGAAGCTGCCCGCTAGTGCCGCGACAGCGCCGAGCGCGAGGACATCTCTCGCGCCACTTCCGGCGTGATCGTCCGGTTGAGCATGAAACAGGCGACGCCCGCCGCCAGCAACGGCAACGCACCGAGCAGGAAGATCGTGGCGATCGGCGTACCGATGGCGATGAGCACACCGGCGAGCAGCGGTCCGATGATCGCACCAATACGCGCCACAGCGAACGACGCGCCCGTCGCCGTCGAGCGGATGAAGGTCGGATAGATCATGCTCGAAATGGCGTTGAGGCCGATGTTGCCGCCCAGCACCAGCAGACCCGACGCCAGCGACATCGCCATCGTGAGACTCGCGCCCGATCCGACGGCCAGCCCGAGGGCCGCGACGGGAAGGGCGCCGAAGATCATCGTCAGCGTCATCACCTGCACGCCTTTCTTGTCGATCATCCAGCCGAAGAAGAAGCTAAAGCCTGCGCCGAGCTGAAACAAGGCCTGGCTGCGGGCCGCATTGGCAAAGCCGATTTCGTCGGTCAATAAGGTCGTCATCCACTGCGACAGGAAGAAGTGCGTGACGAAGGAGAGGCCGAGCCCGAGCCAGAGGAAAGCGGTCATCGCGCCCCGGCCTTCGGTGAAGAGGTGCTTCACCGGCACGCCCGTGCGCACCTGTTCCTGAATCGTGAAACGCGTGTCGTCGGCGAATTGCGCGCTAGGCTTCAGCTTGCGGGCATAGAGCAGAATACGGTCGCTCGTGGGATTGCGCAGCGCGAGATAGCGAATGGACTCGGGCAGACCGATGAACAGGATGATGCCCACCACCACCGCGCCCGCGCCGCCCAGATAGAAGACCGAGCGCCAGCCATAGACCGGAATGATCTCCGCCGCGAGCAGGCCGCCGCCGGACGAACCCGCCGTGTAGCCGAGATAGAGCAGGGTGATGATCAGCCCGCGATTTGCCGAGCGGGCGTAGTCCGTGATGAGCGAGACGGCCATCGGCATGCCGCCTCCGATGCCGAGCGCGGCGCAAAAGCGCATGATCGACAGTTCGACCAGATTGTGAGCGAACGGCACGGCGAACGTGAAGCCGCCGAACACCACGGTGGCGAGCAGAATGGCGCGCCGCCGCCCGATGCGGTCTGCCAGCATGGCGAAGAGGACCGACCCCGCCATCCAGCCGACGATGCTGATGTTGAACACGGGCGTCATCAGCGCCCGGTTGATGCCCAGTTCCTTGATGATGCCGGGCGCGGCGTAATTCAATGCCTGATTGTCGAAACCGTCCGCCAGCATGACGAGGGCGCACAGGATGAACAGGCTCGCAGTGAACCAGCTGCGCCCCTGCGTCTCGACGACTTGAGCGATATCGACGGTAGGTGATTGGGTCATGGCGTCTCCGAATGTCTTTTCTCTGGCAGCCTGGGCAGAACCCGCGGGCGCGTCGCTCGCCGAACCGGTTCGGAAGCGACCACCGCTCGGGTGCGATTGCCGAAGGCGCTTATTCGCCGTGACTGCCCGACGCTTCGCGCACTGGCGTTTCCGGCTTCACGCCGCCGCGCCGGTTGGCCCAGGTGCGCTCGCCGGTCTCGCGCCAGCCGCCCGATGTGGCCGCCTCCGCGTATTCATCCCAGCGTTTGTCCCAGTCGCCCAGGTGATAGCCATACCAAGGCGGCTGCGGCGTGAGACCCGGAAGCTGCAACTCTTCCCAGATCTTGCGTGCGGCGCTCATGTACGGCTCCGTCGGCAGCGCGAGCGGCGGCATGGCGTGCTTGAGCGTCGCGTCGATAAGAAGCGTGCTTTCGAGCGGCGCGCGGCCGGACTTGGGCCCGTGGCCGCTCGTGCGATACGGCGTTACGTGCAGGTCGTGGGTGAAATCCGAGCGATACGCGAGCGACCAGAAAATCGCATCGGCGTTTTCCGGGTTGATGTCCTCGGACACCGCGATAACCAGCTTGCCGCACTGCGCCTGCAGCGTCGCCGCGCCTTGCAGGCCGCGCCACACTTCCGCCTGCTGCGTGCCGCGCGCGAACTGGAGGAAGATCACCTTGCGCAGGTTGGTGAGCGGCTCGTGCATCACCACGCGCTTGATGCCGCGCACGCCCATCACCCTGCTCAGGTGTTCGAAGTACAACGGCTCGTAGGCCACCTTCTTCAGCACCGAGCTTTCGCTGGGCGTCACCTGGCTGATGATCGAGACGAAGACGGGTTTCTTCTTCATCGTGATCGCGGTGACGTGCATCGACATGTTGTAGTCTTCGAGCGCGATGTGGCCGTGGCTCTCGCCGAACGGTCCTTCGGGTTCGAGCGCATCGGTGTCGATCAGGCCTTCGATGACGATTTCGGCGTCGGCGGGCACGGCGAGATCGATGGTCTTGCAGCGCACCACGTCGACCGGCGCGCGCATCAGGCCGCCCGCGACGGCCATTTCGTCCTGATCGATCTGCAGCTTCTGCGGCCCGGTGAAGAGCACGGCGGGCGCGCAGCCCAGCACAATCGCGCAGGGCATCTGCTCACCTCTCGCGCGATATTTCTCCCAATGGAGATAACCGCCCGCGCCCGAAAGACGGCTCGCCATGCGCACGCCGAGCCGGTTTTCCGATTTCAGCGCGGCGCGGTACGTGCCCATGTTCTGCACGCCGTTCTCGGGGTCCTTAGTCACGCAAAGTGTCGCGGTCAGATAGGGCGCTGCGTCGAAGCCGGGCGTGGAGACCGGCACCGGCAGCCGCGACAGGCCTTTTTCCTTCAGCGCGTCGCCGCTGATCACCACTTCCTGACAGGGCGCGCGCTCGATCATCACGGGGGGAACCGGCTCGGCGATCGCGCCCGTCCAAGCACGGCCGATCTGCTCGACCGGCAAGCCGAGACCGGTCGCGTAGATTTCCGGCGATGCGGCCAGACCGCCGATCAGCACCGGAATGTCATAGCGATGACCGTCGCCGTCGACCACGTTGGTAAACAGAAACGCGCGGCGCTGGTCTTCGTGCAGCCCGCCCTGAAACTGCCAGCGCGCGAGCGGGTGCAGCTCCGTGTCCTTGTTGATCGGGCGATCGATGCGCGTCAGCAAACCCTTGGCTTCCAGGCGCGCGATGTGTTCCTGCAAGTCGCGCGGGGCGCCCTCGGCGGCGGCCGCTGGCGAAATGTCGCGAGGCAAAGTTGACATGCTTTCTCCTTCGTGTGAGACCCGGCGAACGGGGTCGTCACGGTGATTGTTGAATTCGTGTCGATGCGAGGGGCGCTCAGAGGCCGCCCATGCACAGGTATTTGAGTTCGAGGTATTCCTCGATGCCGTACTTCGAGCCTTCGCGGCCCAGCCCCGACTGCTTGACGCCGCCGAAGGGCGCGACTTCGTTCGAGATCAGGCCGGTGTTGATCCCGACCATGCCGTATTCGAGCGCCTCCGACACGCGCCAGATCCGCCCGATGTCGCGGCTGTAGAAGTACGCCGCCAGACCGAATTCGGTGGCGTTCGCCGCGTCGATGGCCTCGCGTTCGTCGCGAAAGCGAAAGAGCGGGGCGACCGGGCCGAAGGTTTCCTCGGTCGCGAAGCGCATCGATGCCGTGACGCCGTCCATCACGGTCGGCTCGAAGAAGAGCTTGCCGGCAGCATGACGCTTGCCGCCGGCGATCACGCGTGCGCCGTGCGCGAGCGCGTCCGCGATATGCGCTTCGACTTTCCCGACGGCCGCCTCGTTGATGAGCGGGCCTTGCGTGACGCCGTTCTCGAAACCGTTGCCCACTTTGATACGACTCACCGCCGCCGCGAATTTGTGGGCGAAGGCGTCGTACACGCCGTCCTGCACGTAGAAGCGGTTCGTGCAGACGCAGGTTTGCCCGGCGTTCCGATACTTCGAGGCGAGCGCGCCTTCGACCGCGGCGTCGAGATCTGCGTCGTCGAAGACGATGAACGGCGCGTTGCCGCCCAGTTCGAGCGAGAGCTTCTTGATCGTCGGCGCGCACTGGCTCATTAGCAGGCGGCCGACCGGCGTCGAGCCCGTGAACGACAGCTTGCGCACGATCGGGTTGCCGGTCATCTCCGCGCCGATCTCGCGCGGATCGCCGACGACCACGCTGAACACGCCCGCCGGTACGCCCGCGCGATGCGCGAGTTCGGCCAGCGCGAGCGCCGAGAGCGGCGTGGCCTCGGCCGGCTTGACGATCATCGCGCAACCGGCGGCGAGCGCGGGCGCGGCCTTGCGGGTGATCATCGCGGCGGGGAAATTCCACGGCGTGATCGCGGCGCAGACGCCGATCGGCTCCTTCGTAACCAACAGCCGCTTGTCGGCGGCGGGCGAGGCGAGCACGTCGCCGTCGATGCGCTTGGCCTGCTCGGCGAACCATTCGATGAACGACGCCGCGTAGCCGATCTCGCCTTTCGCTTCCGCGAACGGCTTGCCTTGTTCTGCCGACATGATGATCGCGAGGTCGTCGGTGTTGGCGACCATCAACGCGTGCCAGCGCCTGAGGATCGACGCGCGCTGCGCGCCGGTTTGCGCGCGCCACTCACGCTGCGCGCGTTCGCCGGCTTCGATCGCGCGGCGCGTCTCGATGCCGGTCATGAGCGGAATATCGGCGATGGTCTCGCCGGTGGCGGGATCGTCGACGGCGAACGTGCGGGCGTCGTCGGCCGCGCACCACGCGCCGTCGATATAGGCGAGCGTGCGCAACAGGCTCGGATCGGCGAGCCGGGAAAGCGGATTGGATTCGGTCATGGTCATCGCAATGGGGCGGCTGCCGCCGGACGCGGCGGGCCAGTGATGGTGATAAAGGCGAGGCGGCTCGTTTAGTCCGCTTCCTGCTGCTCTTTCCAGCGCTTGACCACGCCGCTTTCGATATCGAACAGATCGAGCATGCGGCCGACCGTGTGATTCACGATGTCGTCGATCGTCTTCGGTTTCGAATAGAAAGCCGGCACGATCGGCGCGATGACCGCGCCCATGTCGGAGAGCTGGACGAGCGTGCGCAGATGGCCGCCATGCAGCGGCGTCTCGCGCACGCCGAGCACGAGACGCCGGCGCTCTTTGAGGACGACATCGGCGGCGCGGCTCACGAGCGAACTCGTGATGCCGGTGGCGATCTCGCTCATCGAACGCACTGAGCACGGCACGATCAGCATGCCTTTCGTCTTGAACGAGCCCGATGAAATGGCCGCGCCGATATCGCCCGCCGCATACCACTTCGACGCGCGCGCGCGCAGATCGGCCGCGCGGATGTCGGTTTCGTAGGTCATCGTCAGCTCGGCGGCCTTGCTGATCACGAGATGCGTCTCGACGCCCGCCTCGGCGAGCAGTTCGAGCGCGCGAATCCCGTAGATCACGCCGGACGCGCCCGTGATGCCGACGATGATCCGTTCCGGAGTGCCGTTATTGGTTGCCACGATCGTCCTCAAAAGTACGCGCCGGAGAATTCGGCTCGATGCCGCTGCTGTGGGTGCGCTGGCGCGCCTGATACGACGCATCGCGCTGCATCCATTCGCCGCGCGTCGCCTGCTCGGCGTTGCGGTCCCATTCCTCTGTCCAGTCGCCGAGCGAATAGCCGTACCACGGCGACTCGGGCTTGAGCGCCGGCAAGCCGAGACGTTCCCAGAGCTGCTTCGCGTTTTCCATGTACTCTTTCTTCGGCAGCGCGAGCGGCGGCATCGGCGCTTTCATGGTCGCGTCGATGAGCATGGCCGAATCGAGGCCCGTATCGTGGTCCGAGCGCGGGCCGTGGCCATGCTCGCGATACGAGATCAGCTTGACGTCCTCGACCGGATTGCAGCGATAGCCCATTGCCCAGAACACGGCGTCCGCGTTGTTCGGATCGATGTCATCGTCCACCGCGATCACGAACTTGCCGATGGCCGCCTGCAGGGACATCGTGCCGTACAGCGCGCGCCAGATTTCGGTCTTCTTCGAGCCGCGCTCGAACTGCAGGAACACGAAGCGGCGTAGGTTCGTGAGCGGCTCGTGCAGGAACACCTTCTTGATGCCGCGAATGCCGAGATGGTCGCGCAGATGGCGCAGGAACATCGGTTCGTAGGCGAGCCGCTTGATAACGCTCGATTCCGAGGGCGTGACCTGCGAAATGATCGACGTCAGAACGGCGTCCTTGCGGCGCGTGATCGCGGTCACTTCGATCACGAGATTGAAGTCCTCCAGCGCCACGTAGCCGTGGCTCTCGCCGAACGGACCTTCCGGTTCGAGATACGTCGGATCGACATAGCCTTCGACGACGACTTCCGCTTCGGCAGGCACCATCAGATCGACGGTGCGGCCCTTGACGACGCGAATCGGCTCACCGGCGAGACCGCCCGCGACGCTCAGTTCATCGACATTCGGACGCAGCTTTTGCGGACCCTGGAACGCGACGACCGGCGGCGCGCCGAGCACGATCGCGACCGGCATCTTCTCGCCCTTCGCCGCGTACTTGCGCCAGTGGTCGAGGCCGCCCGCGCGCAGGTTCACGAGCATCATCATGCCCAGACGCGTTGCCGATTTCAGATGCCCGCGATACGTGCCCATGTTCTGCACGCCGGTGTCCGGATCGCGCGAGATCACGCCCGTCATCGTCATATAGGGCGCGGCGTCGAAGCCTGGCGTGGAGATCGGCAGCGGCAGCGATTCGAGGCCGTTGCCCGGACCTTCGAGGTCTTTTCCTTCGATCACGATATCGTGCACCGGGCCGCTTTCGACGACGACCGGCGGCACAGGATTGTCGATCGCGCGGTTCCACGCGTCGCCGATGTCGTCGAGCGAGGCCACGTTCATGCCGATGCGGTAAATATCCGGATTCGCCGCGATGCCGCCGACGATCACCGGAATGTCGTACTTGCGCCCCTTGCTGTCGACGATGTTCGTGAAGAGAAACGCCTTGCGTTCCGCTTCCGGAATGCCGCCGCGAAACTGCCATCGCACGAGCGGATGCATTTCCGTGTCTTTATTGACTGGCTCCTCGATTCGATACAGCAGGCCCGCCGCTTCGAGCCGCGCGATGTGTTCGTGCAGGTCCGCGTAGCCCGTGGTCGCGGACGCCGTGGAAGTGGTGTCTTGATCAGCCATGACTGGAATTCCCGTGACGCGCCGCGTTGCGCGGCGCCCTTGTTGCTTGAGAGGAGAGGGGTGACGCGATGTTTCAGCGGCGCATCGACGTCATCGCGTTCGCGAGCGACGCGCCGGCCACTTCGCTTGCGAGCGAGAAGTCGGGAATCGTGATTTCGCGGAAATACGCCTTCAGCGTTGCAATGGCGATGCGGTCGCGCGTGCAGATCGACGCGACCATCGCGTCGGCGCGCGCGCTCAGGTCCGCGCCCGGCACGACTTCCGCGACGATGCCCCATTCGCGCGCATTCGCGGCGTCGATGGTCTCGGTCAGATAGACCAGATGCGCGGACGCCTTCGGCGGCACCTTGTGGCGCAGCACGGACAGGACGAGCGTCGGCGGCAGATTCTTTTGCAGTTCGGGCAGGCTGAAGCGCGCAGTATCCGATGCGACGGCCATATCGCACGCGGTTACGAGCGCGCAGCCGAAGCCTTCGGCATCGCCTTGCACTTCGGCGATGAGCGGCACTTCGCTTTCGTGCATCGCGCGATAGACATCGAGAATCGGATCGGCGACGTTGCGGCGGAATTGCGCGGACGTCGGCGGCGTGGCGGGCGGCGCGCTGACCGCGCGGCCACGGCAGAACGCCGGGCCCGATGCGCGGAGGCGGATGATCTTCACCTCGGGATCGCGACCCGCCTTGCGGATTTCGGCGGCGAGCGCGCGCATCGCGTCGAGCGTCAGCGTGTTGCCAAGGTCCGGCTGGTTCAGGGTGATCCGGTATTCGGATTCGTGGAGCGCTGCGTTGAATTCGGTCGTCATGGCGTAGGCATACAGTCAATGAAAACAGGGAATCGGCACTTCTGGTGAGCGAGCGCCGGTCAGCGAGCGTAGGCGCCGGCCTCCTTGAGCTTCTGGAACACGCGTTGCGGAACGAGCGGCGCTTCCGTGAATTCGACGCCGTATTCCGAGAGCGCGTCCTCGATCGCCGCGACGATCGCGGCCGCGGCCGGAATCGTGCCGCCTTCGCCCGCGCCCTTGACGCCGAGCGGGTTCAGCGGCGAGGGCGTTTCGAGGTGCACGATGTCGATGTTCGGCACGTCGGTCGCCATGGGCAGCAGGTATTCGCCGAAGTTCGTCGTGGTCGGCTGCGCGTTCTCGTCGTACTGCATCCATTCGAGCGTCGCGTTGCCGATGCCGTGCGCGACCGAGCCGATCACCTGGCCATCGACGATCAGCGGGTTGATGAGCCTGCCCGAGTCGTGCGCCATCACATAGTTGAGGATCGTGATGTGGCCGGTTTCCCGATCCACTTCCAGTTCCACGACCGCAGTGCCGTTGCAATACGTCGACTGCGCGGGCGAGAAGTATTTCGTCTCTTCGAGCCCGGCGCTGAGGCCCTTGGGCATGGTGAAGCCCGGCATGCCCTGCGAAATCTTCGCGAGCTGGCCATAGCTCATGCGTTGTTCGATGCCCGCGCGGCGCGCCACGTGTCCTTCGACGAGCAGGAGTTCTTCCGGCTCGCACTTCCACAGATGCGCGGCGAGCGTGAGCATCTTTTCGCCGACGGCCTGCGCGGCAATGTAGACCGAGTTCCCGGCATTCACCGTGACGCGGCTCGCGAAGGTGCCGACGCCCATCGAGATGCCGCCCGTGTCGCCGGTAATGACATCGATGGTTTCGAGCGGCACGTTCAGTTGCTCGGCGCAGATCTGCGCGAAGGTCGTCTTGTGGCCCTGGCCCTGCGGTGACGCGCCCGTAATGACTGCGATGCGGCCGTTCGCCTGCACGCGCACCGTCGCGCCTTCGAACGGCCCCATGCCCGTGCCTTCCACGAAGCTCGCCAAGCCGATGCCGACGAAGCGTCCCTGACGGCGCGCTGCAGCTTTGCGCTCGGCGAAGCTCGCGTAATTCGCCCGTTCGAGCGCGGCCTTCTGGGTCGCCGGATAGTCGCCGCTGTCGTAGCGCAGCGGGCTGCCATCGCGATAGATGAAGCCCGCGTCGTACGGCATCTGCTCCGGCTGGATCAGATTGCGCCAGCGCAATTCCGCGCGGTCCATGCCGAGCGTGCGCGCGGCCTTGTCGAGAATCCGCTCCATCGCGAACACGGCTTGTGGACGGCCCGCGCCGCGCACCGGCGAGGTCGCGCACTTGTTCGTGTAGACGACGTCGAGCTTGGCGCCCATCGCCGGGATCACGTAGGGGCCGGGCGTCGTCGTGATCGAAATGTATGGCGTGATGATGCCCCACGGCAGAAACGCACCGTTGTCATGGACCATCTCGAGTTTCACGCCGCGAATCTTGCCATCGCTTTCCAGCGCCATGCGCACGGTCCACCACTGATCGCGCTCCTGCGTGACCGCGAGAAAGTGCTCGCGCCGGTCTTCGATCCATTTGACGGGACGCTTGAGCGCGACCGCCGCGATCGCGACGAGCGCTTCTTCCGGATAGAACGGCAGCTTCGGGCCGAAGCCGCCGCCGACGTCGTTCATCAGCACGCGCAGCTTTTCCGCGTCCCATTCGAGCAGCTCGACGAGATTCTTCTTCTCGTGATGCGGCGCCTGGCCCGACGACCAGACGGTCAGCTCGCCGTTGGCCGCGTGATATTCGGCGAGATAGCCGCGCGTTTCCATCGGATGCGCGGAGCCGCGGTTCTGCCAGTACGTTTCCTCGACCACATGCGGCGCGCCGTCGAAGGCCGCGTCGATGTCGCCGAAACCCATTTCGATATGGGCGACGACGTTGTCCTTCGCTTCGGTGTGGCACAGCGGCGACTCGGGGCGCAGTCCGTCGCGGCAATCGGCGACGGCGGGCAGGGTGTCGTACTCGACTTCGATCAGGCCGCACGCATCTTCGGCGATGTAACGGTTGTCCGCGACGACGAACGCCACCGCTTCGCCCGCGAACGTGACTTCGGTCGAGGCGAGCAGTTCCTGCGTGCGCTCGAAGCGGATCGCCGGATTCGGCAGCATCGAGGGCGCGCGGCCGCGGGCGCGCCCGCTCAGGTCCGCGTGCGTATAGACGGCATGCACGCCCTTCAGTTCGCGTGCGGCCGCGCAGTCGATCGAGACGATTTTGGCGTGCGCATGCGGGCTGCGCAGCACGGCGGCCTGCAGCATGTTCGGCAGATGCACGTCGTCGACGTACGAGCCTTGGCCTTGCAGCAGCTTCTTGTCCTCGGTGCGCACCACGCGCTTGCCGATGTAGCGCTGGTCGGTGGGCGCGCCTTTCAGATCATCGATTTCCATCGTGTTACTCCGTCGCGTAGTTCGCCGGTGCGGCGGCGCGCTGATCGCGGATGCGCTGCGCGGCGAGCAGGGCCGCGGCCACGATCGGCTGATAGCCCGTGCAGCGGCACAAGTTGCCCGTGATCGCTTCGCGGATGTCGGCTTCGCTCGGCGAATCCGTTTCGTTCAGCAGTTCGGTCAGCGTCATCAGCATGCCGGGCGTGCAGAAGCCGCATTGGAGCGCGTGCGTTTCGGTGAAGGCTTTTTGCAGTTCGTTGAGCGTACCGTCCGCGTGGGCGAGCCCTTCCACGGTGGTGAGCGTGCGGCCGTTCACTTGCGCGGCGAGCGTGAGGCAGGCGCGCGCGGTACGGCCTTCGATCAGCACGGTGCAGGCGCCGCACACGCCGTGTTCGCAGCCGTAGTGCGTGCCGGTAAGTTCGAGGTCGTGACGCAGGAAGTCACCGAGCATGCGGCGCGATTCGACTTCGCGCTCGTAAGCGGTGCCGTTGACGACGACTCTGACGGTACGAGTCTCCATGTCCATCTCCTTAGTCACTCTTTTTACGATTGTCTTGCGACACGCGAGAACGCCCGTTTCAGCGCTCTTTCGGTCAGGACGCCGGCGAGATGCTGGCGGTAGTCGGTGCTCACATGCGCGTCGGTCATGACGTCGAGCGCGCGGGCGGCGTCGCTCGCGACGGTGAGCGCGTCTTCGTTCATCGGACGGCCGTGCAGCGCGCTTTCGACGTCGTGCATGCGCACGGGGCCGGGCGCGACGCCGCAGATCGTCAGCGAAAGGCGGTCCATGTTCCCGCGCGCATCGGCGGTGCAGAGCGCCGCGACGCCGACGATGGCGTAATCGCCATGACGCCGCGCGAATTCTTCGAACGCGTAGCCGTGGCCTTCGGGCCAGATGTCGAGCGAGATGCCGGCGAGCAGTTCGCCTTCTTCGAGCGCGGGCGTCATGTACATCAGCGCCCAGTCGGCCATCGGCAGTTCGCGGTGCGTGACCGCGCCGTCTTCATAGCGCGCGATCGTCAGCACGCCGTCGAGCGCCGCGGTGAAGCACGGCTGCTCGGACGACGGATCGAGCTGGCACAGGCTGCCGCCGAGCGTGCCGCGATTGCGGATCTGCTTGTGGCTCACGAGCTGATACGCCTCGCGGATCAGCGGCGCGCGCTTCGTGACGAGCGGCGACAGTTCGATGTCGCGCTGCCGCGCCATCGCGCCGATATGCAGGCGGCCGTTCCGCTCCTCGATGCGCGTCAAAGCCTCGACGCCGTTCAGGTCGATCAGATGACTCGTCATCAGATAACGGAAGTTCATCATCGGCATCAACGACTGGCCGCCGGCGAGCACGCGCGCATCGTCGAGCGTGCCGAGCAATTGCGCGGCCTCGTCGACGGTGGTCGGCGCGTGATACTGAAATTCACTGGGTTTCATGGGTGCTCCACGGATGCGACGGCCGCTTCGTCAGTGCTGTTGCCCGGGCCGGAAAATCCGGGCGAAGAAGTTTCGGATCGACTGCCACATCGCCTTGCGCATCAGCGCGCCGGCATTGAGCGGGGCGACCGGCGCGGGGGCGGCCGGCACGCGGCGCGGTTCGGCGGGCGGCACCGGTGCGGACGTTCCGGCTGCGTCGTGCGGTGCGGCGGCGTTCGGGGCATCGGCGCCGACGAGCGTGTGCGTCGGCGCTTCGGCGCGCGCCGCATCCGCTTCGATGAGCGCGGTCAGATTCTTGGCGAACTGGTTGAGCAACTGCTGCGAGAGCGCTTCGATCATCCCCGCGCCGCGGCCATACTGCGCGACCGTGCCCGAGAGATTGACCTCCGAGACGACGTCGACTTTTGTCTTGCCACCGCCGGCTTCGGAGACGGCGGCGTTGATCTGCGCATCGGCGCCGCCGCGGCCTTTGGTATCGGTGCCGCTCGCCGACACGACGACCGTGCGGTTGGCGTCGTTCTGATCGGCGATCTTGAATTTGCCCGCGAACTTCAGCGTGAGCGGACCGAGCTTGACGGTGAAGCCGCCCTTGTAGCTGCCGTCGGGCTGCTGTTCCTTGAGCTCCGCGCCCGGAAAGCACGGCGCGGAACGCTCGATGTCGGTCATCGTCTTCCAGACGTCGGCGGGTTGCGCATCGACGGTGAACGACGAACGGATGGTGATTGCCATGCTGCCTCCTCGGAGCGGCCGCCCCATGCGGGCGTCGCTCCACTTATTGAGTTGATACTGAGCCGCGCGGCTCGGTCTTACTGCGCGATGTCCGTCAGGAACCCGTCGAACACGGGCGCAAAGGTCTCGCGCATGTCGAACGCGCCGAAATGCGCCGCGCCCGGGATCACGGCGAAGCGGCCTGCGGGCAGCGCGTCGGCGATTTTTTGCGATACCGCTGGAGGAATGCTCGCGTCGGCGTCGCCGGCCACGACGAGCGCGGGCGTGCGCACGTCGTGCAGCTCGGCGAGATTGTCGAGGCGGGAAATCGCTTCCCAGTTCGCGCTCCAGCTGAACCAGTCGTCGGCAGCGAGGCGCGCGCGGCACTTCGCGACGAGATCGGGGCGCGGCGTGTCCGTCGCGAACCAGCGCGCGATAGTGTCGTCGATGACTTCCGGCATCGCGCCCTCACGGCTCGTGTCGCCGCGCGCTCGAATGCGCGGACGAACGTCGTCGGGGAAACCGCCAGCCGTCGCGCAGAGAATCATCGCGCCGACGAGATCGGGGAACTGGATCGCCACGCGCTGAGCGACCATGCCGCCCATCGATACGCCGATCAGCGTGGCGTTGGCGATGCGCTCCTTGTGCAGCACGGCGGCGACGTCGGCGGCATGATCGGCGAGCGTGATCGTCGAGGTGACTGCGCTCGAGTCGCCGTGACCGCGCATGTCGATGGCGAGCACGTCGTAAGACGCGGCCCAGGTTTCGAGATATTCGTCCCACCAGCTTCGATCGACGCCAATCGGATGAAGCAGCACCAGCGGCGGTCGGCCCGTCCCGCGCCGCGAGTACGCGATACGGCCGGCTGGAATTTCGCAGTAACTTAACTGTGACATGACATGTGCGGGGAAAGCGGGGAAGACGTGCGCGCCCGACGATCGAACGCGCGAAACGGCAACGACGCGCGGGCGCTGGCCCGCGAGCCACCGGCGCGGCACATGCCCGGCGCCGCTCAGGCGGCCTTCGCTCTGAGTTCCAGAATCACCGCCTTCGCGCGGCGCAGCGCTTCCGCCGCGACCGGAATGCCCGCGTACACGCCTGCCTGCAGCAGCACTTCGGCGATTTCCTCTTCGGTCACGCCGTTGTTCACCGCGCCGCGCGTATGCACTTCGAATTCGTGCCAGCGGCCGAGCGAGGCGAGCATCGCGAGGTTCAGCATGCTGCGCGTCGAGCGCGTGAGGCCGGGGCGGTTCCAAACGTTGCCCCAGCAGAAATCCTCGGTGAATTCGAGAAACACGGCGTCGAACAAGTGAGGCTCGGCGTTGCGCTGAGTGTGCGCCGTGCCGAGCACTTCCTTGCGGATCGTTGCCCCGATAGCCCTGCGTTCAGATGACGTGATGTCTTGCATGAAAACCTCTTGGGTGCAGTGGTTTGGACGGTTGTACGATTGTATAATCGCAGACAGTATGAACACGCGCCGAGGCGGTGTCAATATGATTGTATTACGACCTTTGAATAAGAGAGGGTGCTCGAATGTCAGATACGCCAACGTCGGTCAAGGACGGAGTGGGTACGAACAGGCAAGTTGTGCGACCGGCGGCCACGTTGCGGCAGCAGGTCATCGACGGGTTGCGCTCCTGCATCAGCGACATGACGTTCAAGCCGGGCGACCGGCTCATCGAGCGTGAACTCTGCGAAATGCTGGGCGTGAGCCGCACGCTGATTCGCGAGGCGCTGAGCCAGCTGGTGGCCGAAGGGCTAGTGCAGACGATTCCGCACAAAGGCCCGATCGTCGCCGTCATCACGAAGAATGAGGCGAAGGGACTGTATGAAGTGCGCGCCGCGCTGGAGGCGCTGGCCGGGCATCAGTTCACGGAGCGGGCGTCGAACGATCAGCGAGTCGCACTGATGCAGGCGCTGAAGGAACTCGCCGCCCTGCGGAACATGACGTCCGACGATGGCATCCTGTTGTTTCTCAAGCAGAAAGCGAAGTTTTACGACGTCATCCTCGAAGGCGCGGGCAATCCTGTGCTGACGGAAATGCTTCGCCTCGTGCACACGCGCGTGATGATGCTGCGCGCCACGACGCTTTCGCAGGAAGGCCGCCTCGCCGAGAGCTACAACGAGATTTCGGCGATCGTCGACGCGGTCATGCGCAACGACGCCGATCAGGCCGCCGCGGCCTGCAAGCGGCATGTCCAGCAAGCCGAGCGTCTCGCCGTCGAAGTCCTCGCGGACATCAACTGATTTAGTCTTCTGCCCGCCCCCGATGTGCGCCGCGCATCGGGGCGGCTGTCCCGCCTTACTCCCGGTTTTTCTCCCTTCGCGCAGCTTTCGGCCAGTCAAGGCGATATCAATCGCGCCGACAATATTCCGTATTGCAATCACATTGTATTACGGCATATACTCCGGGCAACGCATCGCTGTGTGCCGAAAAGGCCGCACCATGTGCGTCCGGTCGTTAAAACGATAGAAGACCAGGAGACAGCAGGGATGGACACTTCGCAGGAGGTTGGCGAGCGTGTGGCGGCATCGGCCGCGGCGCCGACATTCCGGCTATCGCGCTATCAGTGGCTGACGCTGATTTCCGCGTTCCTCGGCTGGATGTTCGATTCGATGGACCTGAATCTCTTCACGCTCGTGCTCGTGCCGAGCGTGAGCCAGCTGATGCACACCACGGACGCGGCGCAGATCAGCAAGATCGGCAGTTACATCATCGCCGGCAAGCTGCTGACGTGGGGCATCGCCGGCGTGTTGTTCGGCGTGGCCGCCGACCGGCTCGGTCGCTCGCGCGTCATGGCGTGGACCATCCTGATCTATGCCACCTTCACACTGCTGAGCGCGTTCGCGCAGACTTGGACGCAGCTCGCGGCCGCGCAGGCCATGGCCGGCTTCGGCATCGGCGGCGAATGGGCGGCCGGCGCCGCGCTCGTCGCCGAGTCGTGGCCGGAGCGGTATCGCGCCCGCGCCATGCAGATCATGCAGATGGCCTTCGCGTTCGGATTTCTCGCCGCGGCGCTCGACAATCTGCTGCTCGGCAGCTTGGGCTGGCGCTGGGTGCTCGGCATGGGCGCGGCGCCCGCGCTCGTCACGATCCTCATCCGGTTCTTCGTGCCGGAGCCGCAGCGCTGGGTCAAGGTGCGGGCGAGCGTGGACGCCGAGCCAGCCATGCGGACCTTCGCCGCGATCTTCGCGCCGGGCCTGCGCCGCAAGACGATCGTGGGCGTGCTCGTCGCGTCGGCGGCGATGCTGGGCTGCTGGGGCGGACTCACGTTTCTTCCGAGCTGGATTCATCAGTTGTCGGCGGCGGCGTCGGCGCAGCGCGACGTCGGCTCGACGGTGAGCTACGCGTTCATTCTGATGATGATCGGCGCCACGCTCGGCTATCTCACGCTCATCTGGATGCTCGACGCGCTCGGGCGGCGGATGTCGTACTTCATCTTCTCGGTCGGTTCGCTCGCCATTTCGCTCGTGCTGTTCATGACGGTGCACGACATCGGCGGCGTGCTGTGGCTGATGCCCTTGTACGGCTACTTCGTGATCGGCGCGTTCGGCACTTTCGCCGCCTATTTGCCCGAGCTTTTTCCGACGCGCGTTCGCGCGACCGGCCAGGGCTTCTGCTGGAACATGGCGCGTGCGCTGACCAGCATCGGACCGCTTGCCGGCAATGTGGTCGTCGCGAAGTTCGGCTCGTTCCCGGCGGCGTCGGCGGCGGTCTCGCTGCTGTTCGTCGTCGGAATGGTGTCGATCTGGCTCGGTCCCGAAACCAAAGGCGTTCCGCTCGACGACTGATTCGCCTCAATCCAATGCAAACGACCCCGAGTTCAGATATGTCGAAGCCAGGCGTCTCGAGCCAGAGCGCGGTCAGCGAGCGCGTTTTCGATGTCGGCATCAACGAACGCCTGCCGCTTTCGCAACTGACCGTGCTCGGCGTGCAGAACGTGTTCGGCATGACGGGCATGTTCGTGTTTCCCGGCATTCTCGGCCGCGCGTTTCATCTGCCCGATGCGCAGATCGCGTATCTCTATGGCATGACGTTCATCGCGTGCGGGATCATCACGATTCTGCAGTCGGTGTGCCTGCTGCGATTGCCGATTGCGCAAGGTCCGTATGCGGGCAGCTTCGGCGCGCTGCTGACTGTCGGGCATATGCAGGCGGGCGGGCTCGGCACTGCCTTCGGATCGTTTTTCGCCGCGTCGCTGATCTGGTGTCTGCTCACGGTGCCGATTCGCGGGCGCAGCGTGGCGGGCCTCTTCGCACGCCATCTGCGCGTGCCGATCATCTCCGGGATGATCGTAATGCTGATCATGGTGCAGATCGCAAGCGTCGCGCTGCCGACGTGGATTGGCAACCGCGCGAGTCCTGGTTTTCCGGGCGTGAACCTGTTCGCGGGCGGCGTGGCGGTATGCGGCATCGTGTTCGCGATGCTGTGGGGCGGCCGCTGGACACGCCGCGTCTCCATCCTGCTCGGCCTTGCGCTCGGCACGCTCGCCTACACGCTGTTCCAGCCGATTTCGTTCGCCGCGGTGGCCGCCGCGCCGCTCGTCGTCTTGCCGCGCGTCTTTCCGTTCGGTTTCGGCGTGCGTCCCGACTTCGTCGCCGTGTTTCTGCTCGTGCTGATTCCCGCCGGGATGGGCTCGATGGCGCTGTACCAGACGGTTGCGGACTGGGGCGACGAAACGCTCACGCCGGGCCGGACGTCCGAAGGACTTTTCGGGGTCGCGCTCGGTTCGGTTGTCGCGGCGACACTGGGCGGCTTCAGCACGATCGCGTACCCAGACAACATCGGCATTCTGCGCGCGACGCGCGTCGGGTCGCGTTTCGTGACGCTGACGGCGGGCATCTTCCTGATCGTGCTCGGCGGTTGCGTCAAGTTCGACATGCTGCTCGTCGTCGTGCCGATTCCCGTGATCTCGGCTGCCGCGACGTTGCTCTTCGGCGTCGTCTTCATGCACGGTGTGCATATTCTGGCGAAGGTCGAGTGGGACGACCGCAAGCTGATCGCGACGGGACTCTCTTTTCTGATCGGCCTTGGCGGACTCTTCGTCTCGCCGGACGTCATGCACGCGATGCCGCTGATGCTCCAGCTCGTGCTTCAGCAGCCGGTGATCTCGGGCGGCCTCACGCTCGTCGTGCTGCACACGTTGCTGTGCTCGTCGCCGCGGACATCCACACCGCCATCCGTCGCGGCCACGCCTACGCGGCATTGAGCATCGAAGTGAAGTGAATAATTCGTGCGTATGCATCGATTAGTACGCCGAATTGACGACCAACACGAGGATGGGCGATGACATCGCCCATCCTCGCTGCACAAATTGAACGATGTCAACTGGAGGAGGAATGGTGAGAAGTGGAATGAGACGGTCGCTGACCGCATTGACGTTGGTTGGGCTGTCGAGCGGCGCCGCGTACGGACAAAACAGCGTCACGCTGTACGGCTCGCTGGACGGCGGTCTGCGCAATCTGGTGAACGGCACCAAGGCAGGCGGCGCAGCACTGACGATGGCCTCGAACGGGATGTACAAATCGAACCGCTGGGGCTTTGTCGGCACGGAAGACCTGGGCGGCGGATACTACGTTCGCTTCAACCTGGAGGCGGGCTACGTTCTCTCGACCGGCGCGAACAGCAGCACGACCAATCAGCTGTTCCAGCGCAATTCGACGATCGGCGTCGGCGGGGCTTTCGGACGGGTCGATATCGGCCATCAGTTCACCTTGCAGCACAGGCTGATCAAGGAGTTCGAGCCGTTCGATCTCGACTATCTCTCCGTCACCGAAGCCGCGGCGATCTCGGGCGGCACGAGCGGACGGGACGACAACGCGATCTACTATCACGGCGACTTCGGTCCGTGGACGGCGCGCGCGGACTACGCGCCGGGCGGCGTGCCCGGCAGTCTCGCCAGCGGTTCGATGATTGCGGGCGGTTTCAATTACCACACGCAGCGCTTCAATGTCGGCGCGGGCTATACGCGCCGCTCCACGCCGGTTCCGTCGACGTCCAGTGCATATTTCGGAAACGATCAATACACGGCGGGCGGCGGCGTGACGTTCGGGCCCGTCGAAGTCATGGGCGGCTATTCGCTCATGATGCAAGCCGTTCCGTCCACGATGGCGGGAAAGACACGCAATCAGTACATTTGGGGCGGAGTGCGCTATCACGCGGGACCGTTCTTCAATGTGACGGCCGCTTATTACGACAACAAGAATACGACCAATGGCCTGAGCGGCAGAAAGGATGTATCGATTCTGGGTGTCACATATTCGCTCTCGAAGCGCACGTTGCTTTACGCTGATATTGACTACACGCATTTCACGGGCGGCTACGCGACCAATGCGACGCTGAACCCTTCTTTGCACGAGAAGCAGACGGGCCTCTCATTCGGTATGAATCACTGGTTTTGACAGATTCGGACGGCTGACAAGGCTGAGGCGTTGATGGCTGGGGAGACGTAACTAGTCATCAACACTGAGGTCATTAACGAGGTCACGCTTGCTTTGACGGGAACATGGGCCTTACGTGGTCGTGTCGCACGCGATGATTTGCTGCCCGCCGCAAGCGAGCCATTATCGCGTATACATTGGACGCGGAGGTCGTCTCGATCGTTGGTGTCTTCTACGCGGCCAAGATTACGAAGCGGCGCTCAATCCTGATGAGGACCAATGAAACAGCTTGCTAAGGCGATCGCCCGGCTGCGTCTGCATCGGACCTACTGTTCAGTTTACATAAATCTATTTATCGCATGATTCTGTAACCAGCTAACTAAGTCGTCTTCGGCGTGCGTTTCCCGTGAAACTAATAAGGGTACGCCCCTCATTGTCACGAGCAGATGGTGTTCGCTAGCGTTTCTAACCGAAAAATCGTTGGGGTCGTACCTAAGGCGCCCGAACGTCTACCACGTGGTAGCAAATGGTTATTGACCATCTAGTCCCGACTTTCATGGGCGCACTGCAGCGTCGCCCCGAACGGGCCGGAGCGTTGCGCTTGATCACCGCTTTTTGTGGTTCCCTCCCACCGCGTTAGCCCTCAGCGCGGATCGCGCGATGCTGGTATTTGCGCGCGAGAAATTCTACTCTACGCGTGATAATACGACTTATCACGCATGAAATCATGTCCGCCGCTGCGTAGGGAGGGCGGCGGAGCCTCGGGTGCGTGCCATTTCGGACTGGAACAGGGCCCATCTGCCCCCACAGTCCAGCAGGATCACCCTTCGGGCACCTTGGTTGGCGTGATGTCGGGAAAGCTTGTTGATTAGCTCCCGAGATCGCCTTCCGGGCCGGCAGGGCACAAACCAACTTGAGACGGAACTTGGGCAAGATGTGGAGGCCTACGCGCCCCGCGCGCATGTGCGGCTCGGGCAATCGGCGAGCGGCGAGGGGGAGCTGATCGCAAGCGGATCATGTGGTCTATAATGAAGGATCAATTGATCCCTGTGGAGGTTACCATGCTGTTGGTCTCGCCGGAACAGATCGCAGCCGTGATGGCACTGCCTCGCGTCCCGCACTCGTTGGCCGAGCTCGAGGCGCAGGTCCGTGAGGGCCTCCCAAAGTCCGCGCTCCGAGAAGGCGTCGAGCACGCGACGCGCAGCGCCGAGGAACGGCGCGCCTTGCTCGCGCGCATCGTGCCGGAGGCGACCTTCAAACGTCGACGCGACAAGCTCAGTCCCGACGAGTCTGAGAAGACGGAGCGGCTCGCACGAATCGTCGCAACCGCGCGTTATGTATGGGACGACGAGGGTGATGCGCGTGAGTTTCTAAATACGATGCACCCGTTGCTCGAAGGGCGCACGCCGGTGGAGGTCGCCTTGAGCGAGCTCGGCGCGCGCCGCGTCGAGGAACTGTTGTGGAAGCTGTTCTATGGGCTGCCGGCATGACCTCCTACATGGAAGTCGTTGAGGTGTCAGCCTGATGCGGATTTTTAGAATTGCGGATCGGCGTCATCCGGTGTGGAGTGGCACTGGGGCGATGCTGGTTGGTGGCCGCTTCAATAGCCCCGGCCGTCCAGTCATTTACGGCGCGCTGAATTTCGCGGGGGCGATGCTCGAGGTGCTGGTGCACGCGCGGATCGGTAAGGTACCCAAGCACCACGTATGGGTCGAAGTCGAGGTCCCGAAGGACCTGACGATCGAGCGCGTCGGCGTCGAAGACTTGTCAGCGGGCTGGGATGCGCCTGATGCGAAGGTCGCGCGCCTTTTCGGCGACAAGTGGATCGAGGAGGGAAGATCGGCGGTGCTGGTGGTCCCGTCGGTCGTGGCGCGAGCGGAATGTAATGCCGTGGTCAACCCGGCACATCCGGATGCCGGACGTTTAGTCGTCTCGGCGCCCCAGCCTGTCGTGTGGGACCAGAGGCTATTCGCTCGCGGACCGGACGTGTCGCCCGAATAAGTTGAGCCGTGTCGCGCCACAGAGGAAGACCGCTACCAAGAAGATCGTGTTCCGACGTCTATGGGCTTGAGGAATTAGCGAACCTCAGCAACAGTGACAACCAAGAATTTTTTGGCGGCGGTCGTCGGATCGTTGCCCTGGCAAGACGCATCACGCGCGACGCGAACGGTGACTCGAGAAGCGCCGCGTTTAGGACGGCCCTCGACTCGTCAAAGCAGAACTGCTTGTTGCAACAATTCGAGTGCTTTCATTTCGTCCAACCGTCCTGTGCGCGCCTTGCCGGCGAGCGTCTTCAAAAGAGCCTCTGCTATCGGTGCTATCCCGTCAAGACCGTCCAGGCGGGTTTGCAACGTGGAGATGGCGGGCGCGGCGGTTCGCGGGCGTGCAGCCCGGGCGAGCGGTGACTCCGCCGGTCGAGCAACGGCGTCCGCAACTTTGCTTTCGTCTGCGTCAACACGCTCGTCGGCGGGAGCGGCGACTGCCTCGTTGAGTTCATTTTCCTCACGACCAATCACGCCGCCTTGCCCGCCCGGCGCATCGGTCGGCGATGCCGCAGCTTGCGCATCGCTCGAAGTGCTCGACAGGACCACGTCGCTCTGGCTTGCGGGAGCGGCTGCGTCGCGCGTGTCGTGGTTCGGCGCGGCGGCGGATGTTGGCAGCGCGAGACTGTGCCCACGGGCGCGTGATGCAGGTGCGAGAAGCAGCACCACCGACTCAGGGATGTCGGTATCCGAACGAGGCGTGTCTAGCCAGCCTTCGGGAAGACCCAGCCGTTCGGTGAAGCGCTGTGCTTCAACGTCATCCATGCGCTTTTTGCCGTGCAGCCGATGAGCCATATTCGATCCGGTCAATCCCATGACTGCGCCGAGCTTCACCTTGGAGCCGTTGCGTCCGGTGAGGACGTGAAGGTTGGCCCGCCTGATCCCCTCGACTGTGGCCGCGCCGTCCAAGTGGGCTCGTTCTCGCTGTGCCGCTTGACGCGACCCGTTCTGGTTGGAGGCACCTCCAACGATAGATGGTCGGCCGCCTGCGTGCTTAGGGGTCTCAGCTGACCGGGCCTTAGTCGCGGCAGGCGCGCCCTTCGAACTCTTCGATCGCATTTTTGCTTCCTCGGACAAACTGCTCGCAGGCAGTGACGGCTTTTGATTATTCGGGAGCAGGGAGGTCTCTTCAACGTCGCCTTCATCGCTAGCCTCGTCTACGCGCACGAATTCGAGCGGCGACTTCAGGCGAGCGATCACCTCCGGTGCAAGTGCAGGATGATGTTGGTCGAAAAAGCCGGAAGGCAGCCGGAGCGCAGTTTCCATGTGGAAGGCGGTCTCGGGCGTGAAACGTTCGCCCCGCAGAAGTTCTGCTATCCGCGTCAAGCTGGAATCTAGCCCTAACGCAATATTCTCCGCGCCGACGGCATCGACGAGAAACTTCAACGAACGAGTTTTAATAATGGACGCTTGCGCGGGTGCGCTATCACTCGCTTTAAAGGGCGGTTGGACCCGTCCAGTGCGACTCGAGCTAGCCGGATGTTGAGGTTGGCGCCGATTGTTGGACTTGCCGCGATATCCCGCATTTGGCCCGCGGGGTTGACTCATGGTGGAACTCCGATGCAATGCGTGAGTTTCAACGCTCAGGTTATATCGGCGATCGTTGTTACCGAACGGTTGTCGCTGAAAGCGTCGGTTGCTGCTTCAATTCAATATGCTTAGATCAAGCCGACAGTCAGCGTTCGGCAGGCGGCTGTGACTCGTGTGACTACCGGAGCGCAATCGCCGCTGGTGGAATAAATTCACTTCAATGGGCGGCGGACATCAACGGCGAACTGCGCCCGCTCGCGGCAAAGCGCTCGAGCTTCTCCCGCGCTTCGAGATGAACGTATCGGGGCGCACCCGCTAGTTGACGATCTGCCTCTTGCAAGACCGCCTGGAACAGAGGCAGCTCGGCCGCATCGACTGTCCATATTCTCTCCGTTTCCGCCCGCTGCAGGCAGCGCTCCAGAGCCGCTTCGGCGCGCCCATAGATGATGACGTCCGTCTCCCCGTAGCCCGCATCTTGCACGAAATAGGTGACGTAGACCAATTCGATCAACCCGTTGACCAGATACGCAGATCCAGCGCCGGCGCGACAGGCTGCGAAAGTCAAATGGTTGGACAACGCAACGGTCCGCGCCGCTGATAGCGGCAGAGGCAGCAACATCTCTTTACTGAGGCGTTTGCGCGACGGCGAACGAGACACTTGCGAGCGAGGGTTGCGATAAGACATGCTGCAATAAGAGAACGAAAGGGGTCCGCGTTCAATGGGTACCCCGGAATGATAGCAGGCCGCAGGAGCCGACACTGTGGCGCGCGCCTCGCTGCACGCGCATCAGTCGGCCACTCCTTCGGCGAGGTTGAGCGACGGCGAGCGAGGTGGCCGCACGGCGGCCGCGAAAACTGTCAGATTTACGGCCATTAAGGCGTTCTAAGAAGCGGTCAACGGCGCGTGAACGCGCTAGCGAGCATGGCTGGGCGAGGACTGGCCCGCGACTTAAAAGAGCTGGCTATCCAACGGTAGCAGATTGACCAATTTCACCGCAGTGCGGCGCTCGGCTCCATCCGCATGGACGGACCGGATCATGACGCGTTGGCCGCGGGCCTCGCCCAGCACCTCGACAATTCGTTCTCGATAACGAGCCAACGTGCCGCGCGGTGGTTTGCACGTAGTGGGACGGTTGGTCGTCGAGCGAGACATAGGCATATCGCGGCAGAGGCGTTGTCCCATTATGCAACGTTGCGGGCTTCACCGCGACGCATTTTTTCCACTTCCACATGCGAGATGCGTACTGCGGCTCGTGTCGCCGGGACCATGACCGGGGCGCTTCTCACGTCTACGCCAGGTCACATCTATTCGACTTCGTCAGTTCCGCTAGAGGCAACGACTTCCTGCTTCTTGCTGTCAATCAGCGCCCTCATACGTTCCCAAGTCTGCACGCTTAGCGTCTGCTACGAGTTCCTTGAGTGCTTCAATGCCAGCGTCAGTGAAGGCGGTGATCGAGATCACCTCGTCGGGCGGCACGTCAAGGTCATCTATGACGCCCAAGCAGCCGTCCTCCGGTTCGAGGTTCATATTGGCCAGTTCTTCAAGCCATTCCTCCGGTTCATTAAGCATCTTGGCTACGCATGAGATGGTGTAGACGTGAGATGGGGCCGACATTGCATGCTCCAGTTTTGTGAACCGCGAGATTCAGCCGGAGATGGCGACTGTAATCAACGTGCGCATCGCTCTCGAATGCGACGCCACCCGTTGCGAGCCTGGATCGCATCCGCAAGGATGGCCATATATTCGTCATGGTCGACGCGCTCATCCGGAGGCAACCCGTATTCTTGGTGGCGGCTCAGGGCCGCTTGCCGTGCGGCTTCCCCGGGAGCTGACACGAGTATCTGACTGTATGCTTCACAAGCATAGGCGAACATCTCCCGCTTACCAAAGGCGATGTCGAGCGGATTCGGACAGTTCCGGCGTTCTGCCAGCCCTATCGCCGCGCGGCGGCAGTTGTGCAGCACATGGGCGGCTTCATGCACGACGTAGTCAGCGAAGGGATCGGTATCGCGAAAGTAGGTCAGCGAGACATAGCAAGTAGTGTCCTGGCTCATGCCGACAACGCGAGCGGACACCTCACGAGGCGGAATAGCACCCAGACTGTCCAAATAGATGTTCGCCAGTTTCCACGCGGTAGATAGCCACCTCTCGCTGGTCAGTACCTGTACGATGTTGCTCGGCGTGAGAAAGACGATGCCTCCTACGAGTGTGCGGAGAACGACCTCCCGTTCGATAGCGGCAAAAAGGCCATACACCATGGGCTTGAGCTTGTCGCGAAGCCACGGCTCTATCGGCTCTGGCATCGAGCTCGGATGGTCCAAATCCTTCGCGCAGAGCAGAGTGTCAGCGATGAGCGCAGCGCGCAACTGCTGTGTAGCGCGCGATGCAGTGTCAGTGACAGTCTCTCCTGGCCAGCCCACGAAAAAGCTGTCGTAGTTTCCAGTCTTTAGATAGTGCTGAACCTGCAGTTCTATCCATCTTGCCGAGCCGACCGTGGGACTGGCCACTTAAAGCTCCCATGGGTTTCGCGCAACGCCGCCACGTGCGCGCCGAACAGCGATATGACATTGCCGGGGCAGTGGGCATAGACACGACAGGATAGAGACGGACAGTGCCAACATCGTGGCAGTCAACTTACGACCGTTACCGTGATATTTGCAGCGGCCGATCCAGCACTAAGCTAAGGGTATCAGGACGCGATCGGCGCGTCAGCAACGATGGTGATAAAGCTCGCTTGTCGGCCATTGCCGACGTTTGTTGATGGCGCGCGGGACGGCTGTTCAACTCTCGGCACCGGCCGTTCATACCACCGCCAACTCGACCGGCGGTT
Source organism: Caballeronia sp. NCF2 (assembly GCF_023631205.1). Classification (NCBI taxonomy): domain Bacteria; kingdom Pseudomonadati; phylum Pseudomonadota; class Betaproteobacteria; order Burkholderiales; family Burkholderiaceae; genus Caballeronia; species Caballeronia sp. NCF2. Next base: position 54,568 of record NZ_JALQDN010000073.1, read on the forward strand.
CGCCATTGAACAACAGGCGGATTTGAGGCCCGTGAGCGACAACCAGATTTGCGGTTCTGTCGATCCTGTCGTGAAACGTGTTCCACGCGTCAGCGAAGACATCGGTGCGTCAAAGAGTTAGATCAGGTCGTGGACCGCGCAAGGCTGCATCTTAACCGGTGACGAATTTGACACCGAGTTGCTGTCAGCTGTGGCGGTATTCGCTGGGGCGTCGTATGAGGGAGGAATTGGCTTTCCGAATCCCGAGCGGCCAAGGACCAATCGCGGCTTGCTGTTTATCCGATGCTTAAACTGCTACAATGCTGTCGTTGTATTCTTTACCTAAAAAAGAAAAACCGGCTGGGCCAAAGCGATGACTGTTGACACTGGATCGGCCGAGATAAATCTCATCAACCGAGAAGCCGGGGATAAGACCAAGGGCTTTAGGTTCCAAAAACTGCGGGCAGCAGTCCGTTTTCTACAATGTGCTGATGCAAACCGAGATGGACAGGTTCTCTGCGCGATGGAGTTGCTTGAGGACTCGGTTCTGTACGATAGCAATAGCCCTGCACTAGTAAATGGTGAAGAAAATAAGCTTTATACCTCAGGGCTGAGTCTAAACGCATCGGCGATCAAGAACACGTTGGTGGCGTTTCTCGATCTTTACTTCGCCTATTCCCGAAGCCCGGAGCTTAGGTTAGCAGTGTTTGCGTCAGCGGACCACCTGGCTCAAGAACGGATTTCCGCGGAACAACGGAAGGCGCTTGGCTATGAAGAGAAGCAGAAAACCTACGATATTTTAAGAAAGCTGGTTGCTAAAGACGCATTAAGCGACGAAGAGCTTGCGATCGCTCGGGCGATTGTAAAGAAAGAATATTGCGACCAGTACAAAGGAAAAACGGAAAAAGGTTTTCGCGCGCTTGTCGAGGAAATGTCAAGCGGGGAGTTTAAGGCTTTCTTAAGTGCAATTGACTGGTCTATCTCAAATGAGACGAACGAAAGCCTGGAGCAGCAGGCCCTAGAACAGGTCAAGGGATGCCGTTTTTATAGTCACAGACACGAGAACCTTGAAAAGCCGATTCTCGCATGCTTGCTTGATGAGCTCGAGAAACGATCAGGGAGACCAGGCGTCACCGACCGTTTATTAACCACTGATACCCTAAAGCTCATTTTTCAAGAGATGCTCCTTGCCGCTCCGATTATCGAGCGTCCAATCGACCCTGCCTCGGAGGGTTGGGATGACATTAAGAGAAATGATTTGCGCAACCTAGAAGAGAAAATCCGCTCTGTCTGTCCCGGCGTCACCGATTCCATGCTAGGCGTGCTGGCAAGGCGGTGCAGCTTGGCTCGTAAAGTAGAACCTGGTGGAGATAGGGAAATGAAGGCGGTGCTGCGCCGTGTCTTAGACGTATGCGAAGAGGAATTAATGGGTATTGTCCTTTCGCCCGAGATGTCTAGTGCTGATATTATACAGATCATCGATACTCTTGCCTCAGCATCTGAGCTAAATTATGCGCATCTACGACAAGCGTTTCGCTACAGGGCTCGAGACAAGGCGGCTTTGAAAGGGGCGGTTCTGACTCTCTTCGACGATTGTTACCTAGCATTTGATCAAAAATAACATGGAGAGATCGAGCAAACGGCCGCTGTATTTCATCTCCGGAGAGGATTTCTATTTCCTCGCGTACTCCATTTTACTGGTACTTGAGTTTCTCGGTGGAGCGAACAAACGATTTCAGGACCATCGGAAAATTACATATCTGATGCAGTTCCTAAGCGACGAGCGCCTCATCGGTATCCTTGAAAGAACACAACACAAAAGGGTAGCTAATCCAGCCGACAGAGAACTTTTGTTCGCCAGTTTCACGAGCGCTGAGTTGCACAAACGAGAAGTTTACAAGATCCTGCTTTCGTTGGCGCAGCGTGGTTATGTCATGGTGGAGCGAACTAAGACCGCCGAGATTCTGGACATCAGACTGAACAGTGGAAGCATCCCGCTTAATTTCTTCGAGTCCAGTGAGTTTGAGAGAGAGCGTGGGAACGCAGACAAGTTAAAGAAGTCGATTCCGAAGATCTCGATCCTGTCGTTCGACACGCTTTTAGAGCGCCTTTACAAAGATAGGGGTATACAAGTATGGGCCGCTTAAGTATTCACAAGGTCGAATATCTCGGTGACAAGTATTTTTTCGAGTCTCCTGAGCTAGACTCCCGACTTTCTATTATTGAAGGACCGAACGGTTCTGGAAAGTCAACATTCTTCAATCTGATCTACTATGGTCTCGGCGGGAGAGTCGAAGAATTCGACCCTTCCTCTCGCGAGGTTCACGCCGAAGTGATGGGCGACACCAACAATCTGGTTCGCCTGGTGATTGGCGTGGATGGAGAATTGTTTACGCTGACCCGTCTCATTCGGGACAACAGCATCACAATCTTCAAGCCAAGTACAGAACTGGACGGAGTGGTCGCTCCACTTCAGTCTGAAACGTTGCCCTTGGCGCGGCGCGGTGACTCGCGGACGTTTTCGGACTGGTTGCTTGAGCACTTGAACATTCCCGTCGTCGATATTTTCCAAGGCGGGAAACAGTTCAAACTCAGTTTTACCGATCTAGCGCGCCTGATTTATTACAATCAAAGTCCGGACGCAAACGGGATATACAAGCCCGCTGACAACACTGGATATGTGTCCGATTCGTTAGAGATTCGCCGAGCGATCTTTCAGATTCTTGTGGGGAAGACGCTACTTGAGCTCTACGAAGCCATAGGTATCCAGAAGATCGCTGAGCGAGACGCGCAGGCCGCGAAGGCAGTGCACGATGAATATCAAGATATAGTGAACCATTTGCTACACGCCAGTGGGCTTAAGGGTATTCAGAACACCAAAGCGCTCAACGACGAGATGGAAGCCTTTGAGCGCCAAATCGCGCAATTGCTTGAAACACGGAAGGCGTTTTCGAGAGGCGAAATCGGAGATGAGGAGGCACGGAGATCGCTGCAGGTGGAGCTTCAGAGGGTTCGGGATATGGAGCTTCGCCGGAGGGAGATCGACGAAAAACATGAGCAGCTCGTGCAAGAAGCGGGACAACTTCTTGACGTTGAGCGCTCACTGCAAGCTGACATACAGCGCATCAACAAAGTTATTTACGCACACAATCAACTGAACCTGTTTTCTGCTGATACGTGTCCGTACTGCCTAAGTAGCGTCTTACGTTCACCCGGGCATTGCGTTTGCGGATGCGCAATTGATGAGCGTGACTATCAGCGATTCTTTTATAGCCCAGCAGAGTATCTCGAGATTCTTAAGAGTAAATCGAAGACACTTGAGACCTTGCACGTGGCGATCAAGTCCATTCAAGGTGAGTCAGCGCAATTGAGGCTTGAGCGCGACGGACTCTTAAAGGATCTATCCGAAAGGCGCGAACGCATAACAGTTGCTAAAGCATATCCAGACACTGTGGATGCCGCGATGGAAGAGCTGGATGCCCGATTGCTCGAAGTTCGCGAAAGGCTCGCAAAGGCCCAAGAAGCATTTCGACTAGAGACTAAGCTTGATGCTATGGCGAAGCGGCACGCAGCGAAGAAGAGGGACTACTCTTTGGCAAAAGCGAACGTAGAGCGACTGGACGGGGAGTCAAAAGTAGAGCTTCAACAACAAGTAGACCTATTCAATCGTGTCTACAACGACCTGATGACAACGGTGGTTCGGGAATGCCGGACAGCATCTATCGACTCTCAGATGTATCTTCCGTTTATAAACGGCGGCCAATATCGTGAATTCAGCGCCAGTGTCCCAAAGCGGTTCCTTTATTACTTGACGCTGCTACAGCTTTCTCTGATGTCGGATATTCCATTTCCGCGGTTGCTTCTGGTAGATACGCCAGAGACGAACGGAATCGACATCGACGGCCTGCTCAAGATGCTAAGGCAGATTGAGACGCTGGAAAATCCAAAAAATCGAGACTTTCAAATTCTTTTCTCAACAGGCGTCGGAAAGTATCCGCCCGAGTTCGATAAGAACGTAGTGCTTCGACTGACCGACGAGGACCGCCTCCTGAAGGAACGGAGTGCTGTTTAACGCGGAAGGAATTTACCGTCGCTTCAATGTGGCGAACCTGACAACAATGGCGTAAACGTGAAAAGCACCTCTAGCGCGAAGAAGACTCCGAAGAAACGAATAGTCAAAAATACGAATCGTGTCAATTTCCCCGCAGACGTCGTGAAGCAAATTGCATACGAAGCCCATTTATTCTGCTCGAATCCAAAATGTTGCCGCTTCACGTCATACCTCACAACCCACGGGAGTGCTAGGGCCATCGCCGAGGCGGCGCACATTAACGCCGCCAGCGGAGGCGGGCCGCGAGCTCACGTTGGTATATCAGACCAACATTTACGCTCGGCCGCGAACGGGATCTGGCTGTGCAAAATTTGTCACACTCAAATTGACCAGGATCCGGACCGCTACCCCGAAGCTACTCTTCTTCGGTGGAAGCGCGAGCATTCCGCGTTCGTTAGGGAGCTTGTCGGCAAAGACTTCGACGTGGTTCACTTCGAGTTGTACGCGCGAAGCCGGAACACAGCACAATGCATTAGTTTTCTTACATTTATTGAAAACCGACGAGTCTTCTTCGAGGCGCTTGATGCCGAGTTTCCTGAGCAGGTCCTTCAATCACTCACAGACGTGCGCACCAGGATAGGCGAAGCTCGCGCGTCTATGTCGAAGGGTACTCTTGCTTTGAAGAATCTAAACGGGATGGGCAAGGCGATTCGCACCTTTCTGACCGCTGCTCCTGATCTTCAAAACCTGAAATGCGACGCGAGCGATGCGACGTTCAACACCTTCATGTCGGGCCTTCAAAGACTCCGTACAACTCTGCTGCCTATGGTGGTCGAGATAGCGAAGGACGTTGATCATGAGCTCAGCGACGAGTTGATAAACGAAGCGCATAGGCTTAGCGGCGTTCGAGATCAGTGAAGTGTGAAGGAGCAGAGGCGGAGCTGTAAATCTCGATTGCAACTTGACCATGGCTGGGAAATCCGCGGAGCTCGTCGTAATGGCGACCGATCCCGATACTTTCATTTGCGACGCAAGGAAAGGCACTGAAGACCGGAAGGCTCAAATAAGTCGGGAACGAAAGCACGCCGTCTTCGTCCCTGCAAAAAGTGGCTGCAAGGTCCGCAGCCGGCGGCACTGCGGAACTCAAAGTGAGTCTCGGCGAACGTCGGCAACGGCCGATCTGCCGGCGGGGGCGTCGGAGGGTCCCTACCAGCACCAGCCGTTCGGCTGCGCTTCCAGCCGGAAAGTCAAATGACCGATCCGGTCCTGAAGCACCGTCGGTCGGCGAATGTCATTTGCGTCGAGCACGACGACGACGCCCTGAATCTCTTACTCACGAGAACGCCCGCGGAAAAGGCCATGCAGCTTACCTCAACGATCGCCGGGACGGTTTTTTGGACTCGCTTGCGAGACTGATGCCCTCTTCATTACCGAGTGCGCGAGCGTGCGAGTCGGATGAAAAACACATCGTAGGAACACCTTTCAAAAAAACCCCTATTGTCCCTTTTTTGAGCCGACGTTGTATCGCTTCAATGCATCGTTCCACCTGCTTGCCACTCCAGAAAGAGAGTTTATGAAATCTTCATGTCGGCAAGCCTTAAATTTTTTAAGTATCTGCCGATAAATAGCGGTGATGCTATGCCGGTACTCCGTCGCCGCCCGAACAATTGGCCGACGGAGCGTCGCTACAGGTGCAGAGCACGTAAGAAACGATCGAAAAAGGAGAACGGGTTTGGCTTTCATTCTTTACCTTATCGTTGGGCTTATGCTTCTCGGCCTGGCGATCAAATTGATACATGCGAGCGCGAAAGCGATCTGGGTCGTGCTTCAGATTGGCATTGCCCTTGTCGTAGGAATTCCAGTCGGCCTCGCATATGCCGCGGAGCGCGCGCTGCGCTCGATACGATGCCGTTTTGCCGGTAGCCTTGCTGCGCCGCTCGTCTTTGGTCTGGTCACAATGGTCCACCTTGGCACTCTCTCCGAACAGCCAGACAACCCGGCTATTCAAATTACCACAGCGACGTTCGGTGCCTCGGCGCTCCTTTCGCTCCTAATGCTGGTGACGCATCGCCGACGTTTCGCAGCACAAAAGCTGGCAGAACCTTCGTCCTTTTTTCAGCAGCAAGACATCACATTCTTCCGAGTGTATTTCTCGGCCTTCTTCCTTGATTCGCTCGCTGCGTTATTCATAAGCGGCCCGATCATGAGGTTGTCCATCTACTTCTGGTTCGTCGGCTACGCCTACCTGTCGTTCGCTGTGCTCGCACAGATCTACTTGGTTCTTACCGAACACCGTATGTGTTCCCGGATAAAGCGTGTCCACATTGCGTTCACCGGTTGCAACAAGATCAACGGCCCTGCATTCCTAGCGCAACTTATCAAGAGCCGCGGAATCTCGAAAGCCAGAAACGAGGCGATTTATCAAAGTGTGGTGGTAAAGCTCCTTTCCGAAGGTAGGATCGTCGAGATGCAACTCGGCGGAACCACTTGGTTCTTCGGTGCTGAGTGGTTTAAGCGTGAGAGCGCGGCCGTCGACAATTACATCGCCTCATTGGACCGCCATTCATACGACGCCGCCCAACGATTGGTTCAGACCCATCTCTCGTTGAATACGGAAGAAGCCGCCGACTACATTGATCAGCACCTTCCCTCGGCAACTGTCTACGCGTTCCCAGAGGGGCCATACATCGTTCATCAGCTGCACGCGCGGCTGGTTAGAACCTGCGCGAGTTGCGGCACCGCGACGAGCGCTAACGATGATCAATTTCGCAACGGCGATTGGTTCTGCACGGAAATTTGCCGAGAAACTGAGGTCATTTGCGAGACAATCCACGCCACCCCGACTGAAAGATTCTATGCTGACGCGGCTACGACCGGCCTCGTCCTCGTTGCGGGCGGACAGGCATGGAATGACAACCATCGTTTTCTTGCGGCCGACGGACAGGGGCATGGGGTTGCCGCCGAACGTGCAAACCACATGGCTGATTGGCTACTTGGCAAAAGCGCGACGCTCCTCGGTGACGATAACGCCAAAGATGGCGCAGACCGCATGGTCAACGGCCGCTTGATCCAGACAAAGTATTACAACACCGCGCAGGGGAGCGTCGATTCGGCGTTTGCCGCTGACACCAACGCCTACCGCTATGTCGATCACAAGACTGGCGCCCTGATGCAATTGGAGGTGCCGAAAGATCAGTATCCGGCGGCTGTGAAAGCCTTACAAAAGAAGATCGACAGCGGCAAAGTGCCAAACGTGCCACAAGGAACGAAAGCCGAGGACTTATTGGTTGAAGGCCACGTCACGTATGAGCAAGCTCGAAATATCGTTAAGTTCGGCACGTTCGAGTCACTTGCCTTTGATGCCTACGAGGGCGCCATCGTAGGGCTCGGCGCTGGCGGCATCAGCTTTGGTGTCACAGCTTGCATCTTCTATCTGAATACGAAGGATGCGAAGCAAGCAGCGCGTGTCGCTGCAGTTCAGGCCGCGCGCACCTTTGGGAAGACTGTTACGGTGTATGTCGGCGCGCAGCAATTGCACCGGCTCGCCGGGGTACAAAACCTGCTGAGCGCGGTTGACGCGAGGAGCTTTTCGCCAGCGGTCGGAAACTTCCTGGAATCTGGCATGGGCGTCACCGGCCGTAACGCGCTTTCGAAGGCTCTTCGCGGAACGATCGTGACTTCGATCGTAGTGATCGCGGTGACAACCGGCCCGGATCTTATACGCATGATCCGTGGACGGATGTCTCAGGCGCAATTCCTCAAAAACCTGGCCGTGGTTTCTTCGAGCGTGGCAGGCGGCGTGATCGGCTCTCTTGTCGGTGGTGCGGCGGGCGCGATGGTCGGGCCCGTCGGAGCCTTCGTCGGCCGTACCCTCGGCGGGATCGCAGGAGGCATGGCCGCCGCGGCGATATCGAGCAAGGTCGCAGGCGCGCTGATGGAAGACGACCGTAAGAAGATGCTCGCAGTGCTTCAATCACACATTGAATACCTCGCGCGCACCTTCATTCTCACGGCGGAGGAGATTGAGGCCGTTCGCGCGAACTTGGATCAGTCGCTTACGTCGAAATCGCTGGAATTGCTCCACGCAGCCCCGAACCGCCGGGCTTTCGCCAACTCGCTGATAAAGCCTGTCGTCGTCACCGCCGTGAAGCAACGCCCGGCCGCTAACTTTACGCTTGACGACGCTCTGTTGGCGTGCGAAGAACTCGCCGCGTAAAAGGAGGAAGTGGGCGGACGGGTTTGTGCTATTGCTGCGTGCGACGTGTCCGCCTCGCCACCCAACACTGGCGTTCAATTTCAAATATCTTTGGCATTACTTTTTCGTCAGCAGTCTACGAGAGTGTTCTAGCGAGAGTCGAGCAACAAATTTCAGATATATCACCATCTACGCGCCTGTACCTACCTTTCTGTTTGCTGCTTTGAGACGTTACTCAATGCGATGATGCGAGAGAAGCTCGGGCAGGATCGTTTGGCTGAACAGGGCATCATCAAAAAGCTTCGTTTTTGCAAACTCGCCGATAAGCTTCAGCAATGGTCGTCCGACGAAACAGTGCTTGATTGAACCCCTTCGCAAACGAAAGCGCACCTTAAGTTATTGGGAAGAGATCGAGAATGTGAGCATGAAGTCGTGACGGTATGATGTGAGTGACCGCGTCAGGCGGATTTGCACCTCCCCTGCGGATCGGACTTGAACATTCACATCTTGGGAATGGATGACGTGCCACGCGGCGGCGAAATGAATGGCCGGTCTCTTTCTTTGAACAGCCGCCCCAGCGCGGATCGATGAACGTCGGTAAAGGCCGAAAAGCATTTTCTGTTTTCGGCGGTCTGAGCGACGGCAAGTGGCGGAACTGAGGGCGACGATCCTCGGCACGACAACAGCGCAAGCGGGCTCTGTGACCTCAACCTGATCGATGCCCCTCGCGCCTCGATGATCCTCGCGAAAAGTATTCGAAAAGCGCCCTCAAGATCCAAGCTGCCGCGCCGTAGAAGCATCAAAACATCCCTTGGAGAGAAGCAATGAGAAGGCTTTTGGTCGCTTTATTCGCAGTATCTTTGTCTGGATCCGCGGTAGCTGCCTGCTACGGCTCGGCGGTGCTCAGCACGTGCAACGATGGCAACGGCAATGCGTACACTGTCAACCGACTGGGCAACACGACAACCGTCAACGGATATAACGCCCACACGGGCAGTTCGTGGAATCAAACGTCCAACACCGTCGGCAATACGACATACATCAATGGCAACGCTGCCAACGGCGCCCACTGGAACGAGAACATCACAAACATGGGCGGCGGCAGCCGGATGATCAATGGAACGGACTCCAACGGGCAGAGCTTCAGCCATTACTGTACCGCGTACGGGTGCAATTGAGACTTGCTGACGGTCGGAACCGCGCGGATCCAGCACCGTTAAGATGCCATCGAGATTGCTTGCCGCGCACGACGATGGCCGCTCTGTCCTTTTGGTTTGGCCATCTTGTACCCCAGGCTGCGGCGAGCGCAGTTTCATCACTTGAGCCGCTTTCATGCCGCCCTGAACGCAATATGTCGGACAGCGCTGCGCCACGCAGTTGATGACCTCGACTAGTACAATTCTGCGGATTGCGAGGTTCGGCGCAGATTCGGCCGCCCTTCACTTCAGACGTGTCCAAGCCAAGTAATTGAAAGCCAAAAGGGAAGTCATGATTTTTGACGAGATTGTTGCCAGTGTCCAAGAACAGCGGCCGGAGATGAAAGTGGAGCCGCGAAGCGACGGGTGTTCGATCTGGCTATCGAATGGCATCGAACCAGCGAAACGCCTGTTGCGCGTGAGCCGGACCGCTGACGGGAAGTCTGTAACGATGAAACTCTCTATTTCTTCTACTTTGGAAGGGAGAGATGTTTTGCGTAAATTCGACGGCACCGTTGCTGAGTTCCTGAGCATTGTCGATGCAGAGAAAGCTCTTTCCAGCAGCAAAGCCGTGGTCGAGCGTCCGCCCGAAGTGACGGAGCCGAAAGTTACAGGGAAATCCCTCAATCAAAGTGCATTTCAGGCAGATATCGAATCTCTGTATAAGACGCCGCCGACGTGGGCCGTCGAGAACTGGATGCCGAGGTTGCATCGTCATCTGATCGCTACGCGTGGCGCATCCGCTGCCCGACTCAGGGACAATGAATTTCTAAAGAATCTGTTCGATTCCGAGAACGTGTCGGCGACAGGCATGTGTACCATCAGAGTGGCGCCAGCGATCGATGATGAAGAATTCGTAGCCTGGTTCTCGGAGAACGCATCCCGGCCTCTTCCTTCGGACCCGAACGAGGCAACGGCGCGGCTGATTGAATTACACGACGAACTTGCAGCCAGATTTCGGAAGTTGTGCGGGAAGCGGCCGCTCCTCAAGATCAACCGGGCGTTGTGCGCACTGTTTCCGGACTTCTTTACTACGCTGGCAGACGAGGGCAAGCTCACAGAGCTTTATCGCGCACTGGGAGGCAAAGGACGAGCCCATGCCGTTCAGATGCACGAGGCTATACGCGGAATGATCAGAGCCATTGTTGGTCCGGCGGAGCCGGGAACGATGGACAGCGTGAAGCAAATGTGCCTGTCGTGGTTCCTCTACGAGCGTATCAACGATGAAAAGGAGCCGGTCGTCGCCCAGTCCGAGGCCGTTCGCGAAGGCGGGCTGGCGCCCTTGCCGGCCGTGCTTCGCCGCAAGGGCCTCACGGCCATCAAAGGCTACTTCCAGACGCTCCTTGGATATCTGCCGGCGCTGAGTGGCGATGGTCTGAGCGACGAGGACTTTCGCGATCTCATTCGTGAATCGAATCCCGCATTAGTGGACAACAGCATCCGGACGGTCATCAACGTCGTCATGCGAGAGTTCGACCTCTGTAAGCGCAATGGCTCGGTTTACCAGCTTTCCGCTCGCGGCATCAACGTTCTCGACTCTCAGGACCCTCGGGAACTGGCTGACCAGCTTCTGACAAAGGTTCTGGGTGTCGACTATGTCATACGGACTTTGGCTGCGGCTTCGAAATCCAAGGCTGAGCTGATCGCGATACTGCAGACTGTCAATCCCGGCTGGACGACAGGCTCTGCGCCATCCGCGTTGCTAGGCTGGCTAATGAGTCTGCAGGTCATCTCGTACGAGCCCGCGAACGGCTACGCCCTGACGGATGAAGGCCGCCAGTGGAACGACCTTATTACATGGGATCCGCCAACTCTTCCCAAGGTTGCCGAGACGGTGATCGAGATTCAGGAGGAGGTGGATGCGAAGCTCACCCTTCCAGATTGGGCGACGCTGCAGTCCCGTCTCGCCGAAGCCGCTGCGGACAACTTCAGGTGGGGCAAAGGTCTCATCGAGCAGTTGCACGGTGGCCTGTGGTTTCATCCCGTGCGTCATTTCGCGGTGATGGCTGGGTTGTCAGGGTCCGGTAAGACGCAGCTCGCGCTCAACTACGCATTGGCGCTGTGCGGCCCGCAGCGAGCAGGACAGGAAAGCGTGAAGGTGTTTCCGATCCAGCCCGGCTGGTTCGATACAGGGCCCTTGCTCGGACAGATGAACACGCTTCTGCAGAACGTCTATGACGGTACGCCTTTCCTGGAGCTTCTCCTGCGAGCAGCTGAGAACCCGACGAGTCCGTATGTCGCCGTTCTGGACGAGATGAATCTGTCTCATCCCGAGCAATATCTCGCTCCGATCCTGTCCGCGATGGAAACACAAGGCGTGATCGACCTTCATCAAATGGATGAAGATGTCGTCGGCGTGCCGACTCAGATCAGATACCCCGCGAATCTTGCCATCATCGGCACCGTCAACATGGACGAGACCACCCATGGGCTATCTGACAAGGTCCTCGATCGCGCATACACGTTGGAATTCTGGAAGATCGACCCGGAAAACTATCCGAAGTGGTCGAACCTCGCGTCCGAAGGGGTTCGAAACAAAGTTAAAGGTGTCCTCGGAAAGTTGATGGATGCGCTCGAACCGGTGCGCCTGCACTTCGGTTTGCGGACAATAGACGATGTCGTGAGTTACCTTGTATTCACACAAGGATTGGGCGTCGATTCAAATAAGGCGCTGGACGATGTCCTCTATGCAAAAGTGTTACCCAAGTTGCGAGGCGAGCACTCCGATCGCTTGGCCCGTGCAATGTCGCAGGCTCTGGGTATTTGCCAGGAGCATGGTCTCGCCCGATGTGCCACTAAAGTTCAGGACATGCTGCGTGATCTGAACGAAGCCGGTTCAACCCGATTCTGGCGATAATATGGAACCGCGACCGTGCCTTGTCATCCATGCCCCGGGCTTGGCTAGGGAAGAGTTGGGCAATGTCGGTCCTGGAGGGCTGATTTGCGGCCTCCGGGAAGACGCCTCTTATTTCCTGAAGGTCAGCGGCGCAACACGTTTGTACGTGGACGATGTGCCGTTGACAGCGGCGAACGACGGATACTTCACATGGACGTCTGGTTTCTTTGCTGGGCGTGTCGAAGTCATTTCGGCTGACCAGAAAGGAGCAGAAACCTCGTTTTATCTCGAAGTCGTTCCGGCAAAAAGCAAACTCCAGACCGCACAGTTCGCGTCGATGATCGACGCCATCCGGCAATTCGATCAGCGGCTCCTTTTGGGGCGGGCTTCCGCATGTCTGGGGTTCGGCAACGCCGGGATGAGCGGCAAGTTCGACGAGCTTGTTCGTTGGGAGCGCGTGAAACGGTACGGCAGCGCGTTTCTGAAACGCGTGGAATCGATCACGCGCATGCCTCATGTGAAGCTAAAGCCAACGCGGCAATTGCTGCCGTTGATGCAGATAAGGCGGCTGCCTTCAGCTGCATTGCGCGACAGACGGATCGTCGCGCTGGCTACGGGGCGGCTATCCGAGCATGAACGTATCGACTCCATCCGGCTGCATACGCAAGTACCCGTCGTGACAGTCGATACTGCAGCGAACCGGGCTATCTTCGCGCTCCTCAACCGTTTCAGACGAGCCATCGTCGGCCTGGAATCGTGGGCCATGTCGGACCGTGGAGAACTATCAGATGCCGAGGCGCTCGGACGGCGCAACAGGCGTCTGGCCGTTCTTCGTTCTCTGGATGCGAACGTCGGCCGTTTGCTGAGCCTCTATCCGTTCCGGGCCGTCAGTAAGCCCGAGATCACCGCAGGCGGACTCACGCAGATTGCTGCGAATCCGCTCTATTCGCGTGCTTTCCGCACGGGTACCGAGGCCCTGCGCCTTGGCGTGGAAGACCATGCCTCGACAGAACATCTGCATGTCAGTCCATCATGGGGCGTATATGAGACATGGTGTTACGTGGCCTTGGCGAACGCATTGGAATCGCGATTGGGCGTCAGGCTGAAGCCGGGAAAGTCGCGATTCGGCGATGTGTCGCCGGAGCTGACCTTGACCGCGCGACTGCCAAACGGTGACGAGCTCGAACTGATGTTCCAGGCGACGTTTCGTTCCGACGGAATACGCAGCAAAAGAAGAGCGTGGAGTTTGTCCAAAGAGCGACGTCCCGACATCGTACTTGTAGCGTCCAGAGGAAGCGCACACCGGATGCTGATCTTTGATGCAAAGTACCGCAGCGGGAAAAGCAATGTGCTGGACGCCATGGAATCGGCGCACATCTACCATGACTCTCTTTTTTTGGACGATCGTCGTCCCGATCTGTCTCTTCTCCTGTTACCCGGCGCGTCAGAGGTCGATTCGCTTGAGCAATGCGAGACTTGGGCGACGTTTGGCGTGGGTGTCGTTAGCGCTTACTCCGAGGGCATGGAGGGCATAGAGCGGTGCGTAGAAGCAATCGCCACTTGGCTATAGCGTCGTATAGTAACCGAACGAGGTGCGGTGACTACAGGTCTGTTAGGGCTCTACGGTTAACGGCTACAAAACAGCATCATCGACGGAATCGCTTTGAAAGCGGTCAGAGGCTGATCGGCGGCTGTTCATCGTGAGTGTAAGGGCGCAGGCGGTCGCGGGCCTGGCGCGTGACGCCGCAAGGTCAGCGATCCTTGTAGCTGCTGACGTTGAACGGAACCTGTCTCAATGTCCGCAAAGGCCGAACGGGAGTCCCTCCGCCGGGGCTGACGTCGTTGCCGTTGCGGAGCTATTAGTGAATCGATCGACCAAGACAATAAATATTAATTGACGAGGGCAGGGGTTAGGTGCCGCATTGCTCAGATTGCTGAAGAAACACGAGCCGTTAGGAGAGTGAGAGCCATCCGAATGTTGTGAGGCGTCGACCAGGCATATCGAACGCGTGCACCGCCGGTATGAACGGGCTCTGTGGAGAGACGTGAGCTTTTACGGGTGAGGATACCGATCGGCACGAGTGTTGATTGCGGCCTGCGAGTGGTTAGGAAGTGTCTCCCACGTGACAGGTATAAGTGTCTGTTGAAATCAGGATATATACCGTTCACCACGCCCAGTACCGTCGTCTGCTCGCACTGGAGTTTGTACGTCGTTCACGGCAATCGGTACCATACGTTTCGGCTCGGGCGAAAATTTGAGTTATCTCGGCCACCCGATATGCATGACGCGCGAACGCACCGGATCCACGCGGCCGTCCATCGAAGGCTCTCGCAGGCACGAAACACGCGCGAGGCGAAAGGAAATTTTCCGCGGTGTTACGAAACTGCCTGGAGTCCCCGGTGAGCATGGCGAGCGTTGCGCTGAGCTCGTCACGGAGCACTCGCGCGTCCAGTTCTCTCGGGTCTGCCTTACGAACGAATATCGACATAGAAGGCTCCCTCTCAACGAATACTTGGTCTTCCAACTCGGATCCATTGCTTGCGACAGAGCGTGAGGCAGCACAAACGCGCAGCGCGTGATTCCTTTCCACCGTCCGGGCACCAGTCGGCTGCACGAGATGCTCGCGTCGCCGCGCAAGCTGCCTTATAGAGCTCAGGCGGAGAGATAGGCAACGGCGGCGCTCTCGCTTTCGCGCGCGCCGGAGTACTGCCCGATTCTATAACGACGATTGCTGATCGAACTGCGGTTCTGCCTTCCCCAAGGCAATGCCGCCAACGGCGGTATTTCGTCGGTCTGCGGGCTCAAACTTCACCCGCTTCCGTTTTACGAACATGCGAGGCGCGCAATCGAGGAAGTGGACTTGCTGAGCATGTCGCGCGCGACGCGTCTACCGGGCTCTCCGGTGTGCTGCGTATCAGCGCCGCCGTGTCCTTCGCGCGCATGCACATCTTACCCAAGCTGAAAACGTTCCTCGACCGGCACCCGAACCTGTTGTCGTTCTGGCTTGCCGCGAAACTGACTAGAATATGCGCGTTATCTAGGGGGATGTGCTCAAGCGCCAAGAGGCAACATTGTAGTTTTGAACTCTTTGTTTGGTGCTGGAACAGTCGGCACTCCAAGCGAAAGCGATCGCGGAAAAGGGCGGTGGTGCGTGTATCGAATTACCCGCCGATGACAATTCGGCGGACCTGCATTTCCATTGTGACCACCTGAAATTCACTGATCGCTGAGTGGCGCATTGAATGCGATCATAGCGCTTTCTCAATCCTTCCCGCCACACGAATTAGGACCGCTAGGAAACGGCCGGTCAATTCATCCACGCTTACGCGCGCTGACGACACGCTCACACTCAAAGCTGCCTCGATGGTGCCTTCTCGATTCCGAACCGGCACCGCGATCGCTCGCATCCCCAGTTCGAGTTCCTCGTCGCTGATGGCGTAGCCGTCTGAATTGACGCGGCGGATTGCATTGAGAACCTGCTCAGGCTCATTGATCGTCCGGGAAGTGAGCTTTGTCATAGGCAACGCCAAGATGACGCGCTCGATCTCTGCGTTCGTCTTCTGGGAGAGCAATACTCGACCTGTCGCGGAACAATAAGCAGGGAGGCGGCCGCCAAGCTTAGCCCCGGTCGATACGATGCGGATTGCCTCGGCGCGTCCGACAAACACTGATTGACCATCATCGAGTACGGCGAGAGATACCGACTCCTGGAGCTCGTCGCGCGCAGCCGCGAGCAGCGGCTGCGCGATCTGCGCAACCGACGACGTACTGAGATATGCGCCGCCCAGCCGCAGCATCCGAGGCAGCGGTGAAAAAAACTTACCGTCGTGGGACAAGTACCCCAGCTCCACAAGTGTCAACAAGCAGCGCCGGGCGGCCGGACGCGTGACGCTAGCTAACCGGGCCGCCTCGGCGACGGTCATCCGTGGGGACCGCGCACTGAATGCCTCGATGATGGCCAAACCCTTTGCAAGTCCACCCATTCCCTCCCGTAAGCGGGATCCGCCCTCGCCTTCAACTTCGGACCCCTGCTCAAAACCCGGCGCGCCGACGGATTCGTCAGCGTTGACTGCTTCGTTGGGGAATGTCATGATAGTTCCGTATTCGAACACTGTACGTTATTCGAACACATTAACCCTCTTGTGTCAATCGAGCGGCACAGATTCGAGGCGCTCGGCGCATCAAATTTCGCGCAAGGAGAAACACTTGAACTTCATTCCCATCAAATCGGCGCCTCGTGCAGACATCATGTGGCCCGAAAAAGGCTTGACGCGCGTGCCCTATACGGTGTTCCAAAGCCAAGCGGTGTACGCGGACGAGCAAGACAAAATTTTTCGAGGCGCGAACTGGAATTTTCTATGCCTCGAAGTGGAAGTGCCGAACGCAGGCGACTTTCGCTCCACGTTCGTTGGCGACGCCCCGGTCGTCGTCACGCGCGATGAAGACGGGGAGCTTTATGCGTTCGAGAATCGCTGTGCGCACCGCGGCGCAATGGTGTGCCTGGAGGATCAAGGCAATGCCAAGGACTTCAGCTGTGTCTATCACGCCTGGACCTATAACTTGCAGGGCGACTTGAAGGGCGTTGCCTTCAAGGACGGTATCAATGGCAAGGGGGGCATGAACGCCAATTTCTGTATGGAAGACCATGGCCTACGCAAGCTGCGAATAGAAACGCTGTACGGGCTCGTATTTGGTAGCTTTTCGGACGATGTGGCGCCGTTGGAGGATTACCTCGGCGAAGAGATCGTGTCGCGCGTCGCACGCATCTTGGATGGTCGAGTGCCGGTGGTGCTCGGTCGATTTACGCAGACGCTTCCCAACAACTGGAAGCTCTACGTTGAGAATGTTAAAGATTCCTATCATGCGAGTATCCTGCATTTATTTTTCACTACATTCCAGTTGAACAAGCTTTCACAGCGCGGCGGAATCATTGTTGACCCAAGCGGCGCGCATCACGTCAGTTACTCCGCGGTCGACCATACGAAGGATGGAGCGCGAAGCGACTATTCGAAACAGAACATTCGCTCCGAGAGCGGGCATCGTTTAGAGGACGTGTCCGTGCTGCAGGGCACCGACGAGTTCGGTGATGGCATTACGCTGCAGATCCTGTCCGTGTTCCCAGGCTTCGTACTACAGCAGATTCAAAACTCCATCGCCGTGCGTCAGATCTTGCCGAGAGGGATCGACGAAACCGAGCTGAACTGGACATATCTCGGATTTGACAATGACACGCCGGAGCTGCGGGAAATGCGCTTACGGCAAGCTAACCTGGTCGGCCCTGCGGGATATGTCTCGATGGAAGATGGCTGCGTCGGAGGCTTTGTCCAGCGTGGTATCGAGGGCGCGGAAGGATCCTGCTCGGTACTTGAAATGGGTGGCGACACAGCCGATAGCAGCGAGAGCCGGGTAACGGAAGCCTCTATTCGGGGCTTCTGGAAGGCGTATCGCCACGCTATGAACTATTGATCGCAGGGGATCTCATCATGCAAGACGCTTTTCATTTGATTGCTCGGGCGCAGGCTGACTATGTGCGCTGCATAGACGATGGAGATCTCGGCAAATGGCCGGACTTTTTCATCGACGAATGCATCTACAAAGTGACCACGGCGGAGAATTACAAGCGAGGCCTTGAGGCAAGCCTGATCTATGCGGCGTCGCGCGGCATGCTAGTGGACCGAGTCGCGTCGCTGCGCGATGCGAACATCTATGAGCGCCATGCGTATCGACATCTACTCGGGCAGCCCTACATCGTGTCGGAGGAAAATGACGTCGTTCGAAGTGAGACCTCTTTCATGATTGTGCGCATCATGCGCGATGGAACGACGAACCTCTTCGTCACAGGGCGCTATCTTGATCTCTACGTGCGCAACCGGGACAGCGTCCGACTGAGTGAGCGCGTTGCCGTGTGTGACAGCTCGCGGATCGATACTCTGCTCGCGCTGCCGTTATGAGAGGTATCGCGTTCATGACTGCGCGCGGTATGCGCAACCTTCACGACGTTGCGCGCGAATCGATAAGACCCGAGCGGGAGCGGTTGCAGAGGTGATTGCGAGCAATGTAAGCGTGCAGCCACTTGTCGCGCGGTCAATGTTCATTAGGAGTGAATGTGGCTCATCAGATCAACGTCGCTGCGAGCGACATCAGCTTCCAGTGTAACGACGGCGAGACTGTCCTCGATGCCGCCGAGCGCGCGGGGTTTGCACTCCCGTATTCATGCCGCAAGGGTGTGTGCGCCGAGTGTGTCGGAGAGGTAGTCAATGTAGAAGGGACCGAGAAGGCGCTTTTCTGCCGCACGCGCCCGACGACGGACCTGACCATCGTGCCCCGCAAGATCGAGAAGCGGGGGCACATCACACGCAAGAAAGTCGATGCTTCGGTCTTTCGAATCATGCAGCCCACGCCCGATGTGACCGTACTTCAACTTCGCCTACCGATCGGAGTGCGGGCAAAGTTCAGAGCCGGCCAGTACCTGCAGGTTCATCTTGATGAGAACACGGTGCGGAACTATTCGATGGCCAATCCGCCGCACCAGAATGATAGCGTACATCTCCACGTGCGCCATGTGCCAGGTGGCCGTTTCTCAGACGGGGTGCTGAAGGAACTCGGGGTGGGAAGCAAGGTGCGCATAGAGCTGCCTTACGGCGAGTTCTTTTTCCGCGACGAGTCTACAAAGCCGGTGATTCTCGTTGCCACGGGAACGGGTTTCGCACCGGTGAAGTCCATCATCGAAGATGCGCTCAAGCGCAAGCTTGCCCGTCCACTGAAGCTTTATTGGGGCGCTCGCAGCGAGCGTGACCTATATTTCTTAGATCTGGCGCGTAAGTGGCAAGACGAAGGTCACGTCAAGTTCGTACCCGTGTTGTCAAGTCCTGGCGCGACATGGGCTGGCCGCACAGGATTTGTTCACCGCGCGGTAGTCGCAGACCATTCCTCGCTTGCTACGTATCAAGTCTACGCATGCGGCAATCCGGCAATGACGCGTGCTGCACGGGAGGAGTTCATGCGCGCGGGATTGCCGGAAGAGGAGTTTTTCTGCGATGCCTTCGTCCAAACGGACATGCTCGAAACTGAGGCATCGTGAGGTTCGATTCACCATTGGATACTTATGGCTACGTCCAAGCGAGGAGAAGATCGATCGAATACCCCTATGTTTCTTCGCGCTAGGTCGGGTGTGTGCGGCTCGATGCGACCTTGTTGCGTTGAAGTTGTACCTTGCTAAACCCTTGGACTCGTCACGTCTTAATTACGCTCGACACGGCATTCGTCTCTGAAAATCGTTTAAATTAACAGACGTCTGCCATGCATTATGATGTCATTTTATATTGCTGACTTCGACCCGAAGAAAGCGGGCCTCCCACGATTTTTCGAAAAGATCATTCATGAAAGCCGCGTTCTACGAAAGACAAGGCGATGCCGTCGATGTCCTCAGGATCGGCGACTTCCCTGACCCATTACCGGCGCATGGCGAAGTACGGGTCAAGATCGCATTCTCCGGTCTGAATCCGTCCGACATCAAGGCCCGTACCGGCTTCACGGGTGCTCCGATGCGTTTCCCACGGGTGATTCCTCACCAGGATGGCAGTGGAACCATAGACGCGGTCGGCTCCGGTGTATCAGAGGAACGGATCGGAGAAAGGGTATGGGTGTTCAAGGCACAAACAGAACGGCCTTTCGGCACTGCGGCAGAATATGTAGTCCTCCCGTCCCGCCTGGCGGTCCCGCTCGGCAACGATGCATCGTTTGAGACAGGGGCGTCTATTGGGATTCCTGCGATTACTGCTCACCGCTGCCTGTTCGCCGATGGCGATTTGCTTGGAGGGCGTGTGCTAGTGCATGGCGGCGGCGGCGGAGTAGGTACGGCCGCGATTCTCCTTGCAAAGTGGGCAGGCGCCTGGGTCGCCGCGACGGTGAGTAACGAGACCCAGGCCGATGCGGCCAGAAACGCAGGAGCCGATGTCGTAATTTTTCGCCATTCAGAGGATGTTGCGCAGCGTGTCCTGACGGCCACAGGGGGTGTAGGCGTCGACCGTATCATTGACGTCGATATAGTCGCGAATGTGCACATCGATCTTGCCTGTCTTGCAACGGACGGTGTTGTGACTGCTTATTCCAGTAGTCGTTCAGATGCGACGCTTGAGATACCCTTCCGTCCAGCGATGTTTGGCGGTCATGTTTTTCGATTCGTGTACCTTTATTCGATGTCCGAGAGGTCGATTCAAGACGCAGTGCGGGATATATCAGCGTGCATCAGCGCCAGGGCATACTCGCCGACGATAGGGCAGCAGTTCCCGCTCGAAAGAATCGTGGATGCACATCTCGCGCAGGAGAGCGGGACGGTGGTAGGGAAGATTCTTGTGGAAATCGGGAGCTAGCCTTCATGGGATGGCTATGATCCGCCCCGGGGTTTAGGTTGCATCGAGGCGTGATGATTTATCGAGTGATCCAACGTCAGAGTCCGATGGCCCGGTGCTGCCTTCGTCCGACGGGCTGAGCGAGCTTGGTGAAATGGTAAACTGAGCGTACTTACGGGGGGGGCGTCGGAGATGAATTCAGAGAAGTCGACAGAAGAAGTCGCGTATCGCAATCAAGCGGCGCAACGAGTCCTGTCGGTTCTGAGCTTCCTGATCGACGAAGAGGGCAGCACGAGTGTCTCGCGGTTGGAAGCCGAACTGTCACTCAGCCGCATTATCATTTCCAGGGCCTTGGAGACGCTAGAGTCAGCGGGCTTCGTGATCTCCTCCCTTGACAAGAAAACGGTTTCGTTGGGTTACCGCGTTCTTGGACTGAGTAACGGCAAGGTCGACGACTTCGACATACGGGCACTTTGCCATCCGTATCTCATTGCCTTGCACGAACTTACCGGCGAGAGCGTCTTTCTCTCGATTATTGCCGGGGACAACCGAGTGCCGGTCGAGGTGATCGAAGCGAAGGGGCCGCGCGTCGCGCATAGTCAGCGAGGGCTTTCCGTGCCTTTGCATGTCGGCAAGACGTCCAGGACGCTGCTTGCATTTCTCGATGACCAAGACATTGAAGACTTTTTGCGCGCGGCTGCGCCAATCGATCAATATGTCGATTTCTCCACCGCGTCCAAGTACGAAACCGTGGATGACGTCTGGAAAGACATCCAAACCGTTCGAAGAGACGGATCAATCATGTGGCACGGCGCAGAACAGTTTGGGGCGCTTTACCTCGCATTCCCATTACTGGACCGGGCTAACCGTCCTCACGCGGCTATCACCATTGGCGGTCCGCGTGAAAGATTCAGTCAAGCGCGGGCTGAAGAATTACTTCCGCAAATACGGACGATCCTGCGCCCGCTTCAAGAGCGAGCCCGATTGATACCGGCATCGCCAATCTTTGTGACACGTGAACACTCATGAGCAGTTCCGCGCTTCGAGCTCTGACGCTCCTTGAGATCATATGCACCGCTGAAGCGCCCATCGGTGTCACGGCTCTCGCCAATCAGCTTGGCCTTTCTGTTGCTACAGTATTTCGCAGTCTAGATGCGCTTGAGCGCCTAGGTTATGTCGCGCGGTTCCAGGCTTCCACTGACTTCGTTGCGGGTGATACGACAAAACGATTGCGTCAGACGGGATTCGCGCGTTTTTTTCTTCGCGATGTCGCTCTGCCGTACATGAGACAGATTGCGTTTGCGACTGGCGAGTCGGTGACGCTGACTATGCCTGTCGGTTGGTATGGTGTGACGGTTGCGACCGTTGCAGGGACCAATCCAATCAGGACTGCCCCCGCGGTGGGTTCTATCGGCGAATTATCGCGCGACCTTCCATCGAAAGTACTCTTGGCTTCGTTGGACGGGCAAGACTATCAGCGCTTTGTCGCATGGGCTAGGAAGGAAGGTGTAACGCTCAAGAACGATCTGCCTCGCGAGCTGGACGCCATACGCTCCAACGGATATGGATGCGAGGCATTCAACTTTGCGGAAGGACGAGCATCGATTGCGCTGCCAATCCGCTTGAGTAGCCGGGCGCTGGGCGTCCTCGCCATCGAAGGCCCTGTGCTTGATTCTCAGAATCAGCGTGCGGACGATAAGAAGATCCGCGACTGGCGTCAGATCGTGACGTCAATCGAGACCAGAATCGCGGACCAGCCGGCATTGTTTGAGAATCCGTATGCTCACATCGATCCCGACACTATCAGCTTACCGGTTACGCAAGTCCGGTAGCGAATGCTGTGGCCGCGTGCCGATCGGCCCAGATGACTGACCGGCATTCGCTTATCGCCTTGAGTGCGTTGCGCCTCGCAAGGCGCGGGATTTTTCATCGGCTGTGTCGATAGACTGCAATTACGTTACCGCGGCCTCTGCACGCTTGCTCTCGCTGTAAATCCAACGCATCACGAACGTCACCGCAGCGCCGAGGAACACTGGAGCCGCCGCGATTCGAAAGATCTCGTCGATTGACAGTTGGGCGCTGTATAGCACCCCAGCGAGCAAGGGCCCGAGAATTCCGCCCAGGCGCCCCATGCCAAGGGCCCAGCCTGTTCCGGTCGCTCTTAAGCCCGTGGGATAAAAATGGATCGCGAGGGCGATTGTTCCCTTTTGTCCGCCGCTTACGCAAAAGCCGACTGCAAACGCTGCGCACATCAATACCTTTGGTTCTGCCGAGATAGACGATGCCATCCAGAACATTGACGCAGCGCCGCCGAGATAAAGCGCGGCGAGTGTCAGGTAGGGCCCGGTCCGATCCATCAACGGCCCGATGAGAAACGCGGCACAGAAGCCGCCTATCGTAGTCAAGGTCGTTACCCATACGATGGAATCTGTCGCGTAATTCAAAGAGTGAAGCATAGTCGGCAGCCAACTTTGAATGAAGTAGAACACGCCCAGATTCAGGAAAACGAGTATCCAGAGACAGATGGTGCCTCTGCGCTCTGCCGATCCAAGCAAGCCCAGCACTCCGATACGATCAGATTCGGTCGTCGAGTTGACGAACCGCGCGCCTCGAATATTGGGCAGGGTGGGGTAGTGGCGGCGCAGAAGTTTCTCGACTGTGTCGGTTCGCCCTTTGCGCAGTGCAAAGTAGATCGATTCCGGCAGAAATTTCCAAAGAAGATACGTCAGGGCGAGCGGTGTTACTCCGCCAACGAGAAACACCGACCCCCAGTGGTAGCGCGACAGCAAGGCGCCAGCAACGAATCCTGACGCGACAAAACCGAGCGAATAGCAGCAGTAGATCAGCATCACCGCCGTAGCACGAAACCTTTTCGGACTGTATTCCGAAGTTAATGCGATCGCGCTCGGAATGGCACCACCTAGGCCGATGCCTGCCAGAAACCGGAACGCGATGACCTCCGACACGTTGGTGGCGAAGGCTGTCGCAAGGGTGAACAGCGAGAACACCACCCAAGAGGCGATCATCAGTCGCTTGTGACCGATGCGCGGGGAAAGTGGCGATACGACGAGAAATCCCACCATCAGTCCGATCAGCGCGGCGGAAAATAACGGACCGAGTTCACCGCGCTTGAGCTGCCATTGGGCGGCCATGTGAGGAACCGCATAACTGATGCACTGCGTGTCGAAACCATCGACGAAGAGGACAAGACCGCAGAGAAGAATGATGAGGTAATGCCGCTTTCCTATCTTCCCTTCATCGATTAAATCTTCGATACATAAGGTGCGTCCCGTCACAATCGTCTCCTTTTTTTCATATAGGAACCCTCACCGATCACCGCGCTTGAAGAGTGGGCACGGCGGTGTGTCATGCCGGCCGCTGGCGGGTTCACGGTGCGAGGTGAGATCTACGTTACGAATCAAACACTATGTGAAAAGTCATTTCACATATATTTATCCTAGGGTGTGGCGGCGTCCGTTGTCAACTAATCTCTTCCGCCTCATTGGGCAGGGCCGAGGCGATGCCAGCGATTGAACGCTTGGTGACCAAAAGCTAAGGATTTGGAGCATTGACGTCGATCCCGGGCAGCTCATATTCTGAATTAAGTGAAACGCGTTTCACATACTGTTAAGGAGAGATATGGCTACTAGCAGGATTACCGTCAACAAACTTGATATCGATGTCCTTCGCGCCGGTCATGGCCGTGCGCTGCTCTTTCTGCATCCGCATCTCGGGCGCGCCAGCTCAGTGGACGTGCTGACTGCTCTAAGCGGGTCATTCGATGTGATCGCACCGTCCCATCCAGGCTTTGATCAGTCGTCTATCAATGACGATTTCGATTCGGTCGACGACCTCGCGTACTTCTATCTCGATCTGTTGGAGGAGCTCGATCTAAAAGATGTCGTTTTGGTCGGAAGCTCATTCGGAGGCTGGGTCGCGCTGGAGATGGCGGTGAAGTCCGTCGAGCGTATCGGTCAGGTCGTTCTGATCAACTCGGTAGGCGTCAAGTTCGGACACCCGACAGATAACGACATTGCCGACGTGTTTTCGATGTCGGAAGCGGCCTTCGCCGAACGTGCCTATTTCGATCTTCGCTTCGCGCCTCCACCGAGGGATCGGCTCACTGACGAGGAGCTGCTGACCGTTGCCACGAACCGCGAGGCTGCCGCGCGATTCGCATGGCTACCGTGCCTTTACAACCCCAAACTCAGGCAGCGATTGGGTCGCGCGGACAGACCTACGTTGGTTATCCAAGGTGCGAACGATGCAATAACCGCGCCTTCATATGGTCGTGAACTTGCTGCAGCGCTGCCGCGCGCCGAGTACCGCGAGATCGTCGACGCGGGCCACTTTCCACATATCGAACAGCCTGCCGTGGTTGCGCGGGAGATCGACAGCTTCGTTCAGCGAGTCGCGTCGCAAGAAGAAGCAGCCGTGTCGATCGAGCAGTGAAACGTCAAGGAGGTTAATAATGAATGTCTTCTATTTTACCGAGCAACCTTACCCCGATGCTTGGAATCCGGAGGCAACGTCGCTGCGTGTGACGCTGCCGAATAGCGAGTGCGATCCTTCCGTGATGGCCGACTTATATGCTCGCTACTTCGACGAATGGATGCTCGCGGATGAACTCGGCTTCGACCTTATGGTCAACGAGCATCACGCCACGGCCACCTGCTTGTCGTCCGTCGCCGGCGTCACGTTATCGATTCTAGCAAGACAAACGAAACGCGCCCGCCTGCTCACGCTCGGTTATCCGATCGCCAATCGGCTGGATCCGGTACGAATCGCGGAGGAACTTGCGATGATCGACGTGATCTCCCGCGGCCGGCTCGAAATGGGCTTCGTCAGAGGCGTCCCTTACGAACTCGGTGTCACGCAGAAATCCGCTGTCGGCATGACCGATCGTTTCTGGGAAGCGCACGACTTGATCTTGAAGGCGCTGAGCACGCGGGACGGCCCGTTCAACTGGCAGGGAAAGCATTTCCAGGCGCGCAATGTCAACGTCTGGCCTCGGCCTTACCAGGATCCGCACCCGCCGGTCTGGATCTCCGGACGAAGCCGAAGCAACATCCGCGATATTGCATCGCGCGGACACGTCTTCGCCACGTTCCTGAGCGGAAAGCAGACGGCAGGCATGTTCGACTACTACCGCGAGGTTGCGGCCGAGCTCGGACATGCCACGCCGTCTGCGGATCGTTTTGCCTACCTCGGGATCGTCGCCGTCGCTGATACGCATGACAAAGCCATGCAGCGTGCGCGGATCCTCGTGAATTACCTGCGAACCTCGGCGCTGGTTGCCGAGCCATTCGACAATCCGCCCGGCTATATGTCAGCGGCCGACAGTGCGCGCATGATGCGGGCGAATGGTAAGCGCACCGCGAAGTCAGCATCCGGCAAAGCGGTCGATGTTCATAGCGGCTCGATCGAAGAACTCATCGATGCCGGTGCGATGTTCGTCGGCACGCCGGATGAGGTGTATGAGCAGATCGCCGCTTTCGATGACGACGTAGGCGGCCTCGGCAACCTTCTCATGATGGGCCATGCCGCGTCGCTCTCGCATGCCGACACGGTGAACAACCTGACTCTATTTGCCAAGGAAGTATTGCCTCGCCTCAAGCAGCGCTCGGCGTCGCGCATCACTGTCTCTCGTGAGCTCGAACAGGCAGGCACGTAAGCAGCAACGGTGGTGGTGGTGAACCTGTCGGGTCCGAGTGCCATCTCGATGGTTCACCGCCGCTCGTCTAGAACTGTTCATGGCCGCTTCTTACCAATCTACGGATTTGCAATACATGTCTCCAATGCAAAGTGCCCAAAGCCGGTTCGAGACGGTCAATGGGCTCAAGACGCACTACCTCGAAGGGGGCAAGGGACCGGCGTTGGTTCTTCTTCATAGCGGGGAGTTCGGTGCTTGTGGCGCGTTGAGCTGGGAATGGAACTTCGACAGGCTGGCGGAACATTTCCGCGTGATCGCGCCCGATTGGCTCGGCTTCGGTCAAAGCGAAAAGGTATTTTTCTTCGAAGACATGTGGAACGCCAGGGTGAACCACATGAGCGCCTTTCTTCGGCAGATCGGGGTAGAGCGCGCTCATTTCATGGGCAATTCGATGGGCGGCACTGTTCTCGTCAATGTTGCCGCGAGCGATGACAAGCGTTGGCCGATCGATCGCATGATACTGGTCAGCGGCGGAGGGCACGTCCCGGAGAACGACGATCGCAAAGTGCTGACCGACTATGACGGCTCGGAGGAAGCAATGCACCGCATGGTCGACGTGCTCATCAAGCGTCCTTCGCTGCGCAACGACCTCGGATATATCAAGCGGCGTCACGCCTTGTCAATCGAGAAGGGCGCCTGGGAGTGCGTGGCGGCCGCTCGATTCAAGGCGCCAGTGCGCGCGGCGCGGCCTCTCGTGGACAAGCATCCAGACTATTCGCGCATCGATATTCCGACGCTAATCGTCGCGGGAGACCAGGACACGCTTCGTGAGCCCGGCTACGCGCGGCAGTTGCAGAAGCAAATCGGCGGTTCCGAGCTCCTGATGCTCGACGGCGGACATTGCCCGCAAATCGACGTGCCCGACGTGTTCAACGAAAGGGTGCTGACGTTCCTTCTATCGTGAATTTAAACAGCTGGGCATCGAAGGGTACTCAAGACAAGTCCCTTACGAGCGACTCGCTACAAAAATATGGAGACAGTCGGTGAGGAAAGCCCTAACCCTGATAACGTGTTCCTTGTTGGCAAGCTCGGCACATGCACAAAGCGCCGTAACTTTGTACGGCCTGGTCTTCGAAGGCTTTGTCTATACGAGTAATCAGAAGGGATCGTCGGTATTTCAAACCGCTACGGCGTTGACGAATCCCAGCCGATGGGGCTTGCGCGGTGAGGAAGAGCTCGGTGCAGGAATCAAGGCTGTCTTCACGCTGGAGAATGGATTTGACCCGAACAACGGGAAGCTCTCTCAAGGGGGGCGAATGTTCGGTCGTCAGGCTTATGTTGGCTTGACTGGGCCCTTTGGTGGATTGACGCTCGGCCGTCAGTACGAGCCGGTGTTCGAGTATATCGGGCTATCGAGTGCGACGGCGCAGTGGGGATTTTTTGGATCGCATCCAGGCGACTTCGACAACATGAACGCCACAGCCCGGATAAACAACGCAATAAAGTACGCGAGTCCCCGGTTGGGCGGCGTCGCAGTCGAAGGCGTGTTTGCTCCCGGCGGAACGCCAGGAAGCTTTGGCAACAACCGCGTGTACAGCTTCGGCGTTGACTATCAAACAGGCCCGATTAAAGCGGCGGTTGCCTTTGCCAATTTGAACAATCCGTCGGTCACCGCGTTCGACGGCAGCGTGTCTCCCGGCACGCCTGGTTACAGCTCACCGGTAACGAGTCCGGTTTACCGAGGGTATGCGTCAGCTGCATCCTTGCAGATCTTCGGCGCTGCATTCACATACAAGATAGGTGACGGAAAGGTCGGACTTGTCTACACGAACACACGCTTCGTCGATATCCGTCCGATCGCCGGTATCCCGTATCGGGAACCGCAGGTACGGTTCGACAGCTACGAAATCAACTCGTTGTATCGACTGACTCCATCGCTGGCGTTGGCCGGATCGTACGATTTTACCAATGCGGACACGGCGCGATATCACCAGGTCGATCTCGGCGCGATCTATTCGCTGTCGAAGAGAACCGATCTGACTTTGGTCGGCGTTTGGCAACGCGCTGAAGGGACCGATTCGACGGGACAGAAAGCAGTGGCGAACATTACTGGTCTGACGGCTTCCAGCAACGCTACGCAGCTAGCCGTCAGAGCGATGATCGCCCACAGGTTCTGACGTGCTTTCCATACCCCTGATCGTCTCCGCGACGAAGCTTTCAGAAGATCGAATCGTGCGCTCAAGAACCGCACAGAAAGGGGAAACGAACACAGACCCGTGTTGGAGTTTGACGGGTGTAACTGAAATCGCAACCTGTAGACAGTGAAAAAACGGAGTTCAAAATGGCACGTCCTTTTATTTTGGGTATTGGTGGAACATTGCGTGACGGGTCTACCTCGGAGAGAGCCTTGCGAATCAGCGTCGATGAAGCCCGGTCCAGAGACTGTGAAGTCGAGGTGGTGTCAGGCGACGACCTCGTTTTACCAATGTATGCGCCCGGCGTAACGGCCACACATGCCGGTGCGCGCCGCCTCGTCGAACTCATCCGTCGATGCGACGGAATTATCGTCTCGACACCGTCTTATCATGGCGGACTTTCTGGACTGTTGAAGAATGCGCTGGACTATCTCGAAGACTTGCGAGACGACAGCCGTCCCTATCTCGACGCGCGGCCAGTTGGATGCATTGTTTGCGCGGGCGGTTGGCAAGGAGTTGGATTAACTCTGACTTCTCTGCGATCGATCGTGCATGCATTGCGCGGATGGCCGACGCCGCTCGGCGTAGGAATCAACACGATCATTTCGCCGGGGAGCGAAGTACGCGACCCCTTGACGGAGCAGGAAAAGCTGCTTCGGGCGGTCGGGGAACAGGTCGCTGGCTTCGCCTGGAATCAGCGAGTGTCTTGCCGAGCCGAGAGCGATGCAGAAGCGTGCTGAAGCTCCGGCGCAACGATGGCGGGATCGACTGGCTGCACTGGCGCTGCGCCGTTAATTGTATCCGGGTGCCTAACGCCGACGTCTGCGAGAAGAGGAATCACACTTGGCAGTTCGCTTAAGCTTGTCGATGTACCTGACGATCAAGCAAGGAATGGAGCGTCCGCACCTTGATACTTCGGACGCGATCGGTGCTGCGATCGTTCCGCGCAAGGTGGCGATGCGCAAGGGGCTTGCGCATCGTAGCAAATGGAACGCACGTCACTCCGCGACTTGAGATTCCCCACGGGAGCGCGCCTATTTCATTGCGCTCCGCTCACAAGATCGGCGTTGTCCAAACGGGATTCAGAAATTCGACCCCTCGTTTAGCGTGCGTTCTTGAAAGACTATCGCTTAGGTTAGGGCACAAAATTTAGCAGACTCACGAGCCTCAATAATGCGCGTTTTTCATGCCGAAGAGCGGGGGAAAGCGCTATCTCAATATCTGGTCTGGCGTCAGCGAGTGCGAGTAGGGTGCTCCTGCACAAATGGACCGGCCGCGGGTGCCGTGGCCGGAGCGCGCGAAGTGTTGTCGACTTATGGATGCTCTGAAATCACGCGATCGCGTGTTATGTCGCGGCGCGCGTTCACCGAGGAAGCAGCATATTGGCTTCTTGCATCAGAACGATCGAGGACTCTGGAAGCCAACAGACGATGGAAGGGGGCGTGGTATTGAGGCATAACCTCCAATCAGTCGCCGATGCCAAAAGGGACGAGAGAGCCGAGGCACACAATCAGGGCGCTCGTCGACGTCATTCATCTGCCACAGGGCCGCATGCAAGCGGGTCTGTGGCCCGGCGACTACCCAGCAATATCGACGGAACCGGCCGCTCGTGCGACCGGCAAAGACCCGCTCTGCCTATTTCACGTGGGGCTTTTACTACGCGAGATACGGTGTTTACCTGCCTATTGCGGCCAACCCAAGGAAACGACCATGAAACTGTACGTTCACCCGCTGTCCGGTCATTCACACCGTGCCCGCCTGCTGATTTCCCTGCTTGCTATTGAGCATGAACTCGTCGAAGTCGATCTTGCAGCCGGGGCGCACAAGTCCCCGGACTTCCTGAAGCTGAACCGTTTTGGTCAAGTTCCGGTGCTCGTCGACGGAGATGTGGCGATCGCCGATTCAAACGCGATTATGGTGTATCTCGCGCGCAAGTCCGGCAGGACTGATTTCCTTCCGCAGAATCCGGTGGAAGAAGCCGCCGTACAGCGCTGGCTGTCGGTAGCGGCGGGCGAAATCGCATTTGGACCGGCGGCCGCGCGGCTTATCACCGTGTTTGGTGCCAAGTTCAATGCCGACGAAGTCATCGCGCGCGCGCATCGTATCCTCAAATTGATCGATGAAGAACTGAGCGGTCGCGGCTTCCTCGTCACGGCGAAACCGACCATCGCTGACGTCGCGTTGTATGGCTACATCGCGCGTGCGCCCGAGGGCAACGTGGACCTGTCTGGCTACCCAAACGTCAATGCGTGGCTTCGACGCATCGAAGCACTGCCGGGCTTTGTCGAATTTGCGAAGACACCGGTCGGACTTGCCGCCGCCGCGTGACTGCTCCCGCCGGCAAGACAGGCCCTTGCAAGATCGAACGCGCATCATCGGTCAAGGAGATAGATCGTGAGTTCTGTATCGAGCCAAATCGGCTCGCCCTGGCATCGGGGCGAACTAGAACTACAAGAAAAGGTCGGTGTAATGCAGAAGATGGACAGCGTCGGCCGACGTTTCGTCCGAGATCACATGCCCGAACAGCACCGAAGCTTCTTTTCTCAACTTCCCTTCATCGTCGTCGGCGCAGTAGCAAAGGATGGTGACGTGTGGGCGTCCTACGCGTGCGGGCGACCGGGCTTCATGCGTTCGCCCACCGATCGGATCCTCTCTATCGATGCCGCGTTCGATCCTAATGACCCAGCCGCCAGTGGCATCGGTGATGGCGCGGCGCTCGGGCTGCTTGGTATCGAGTTGCACACCCGCCGCCGCAATCGGCTGAATGGCATGATCCGCCAGCGGGCCGCGCGCGCATTCGATCTTGAAGTCTTGCAAAGTTTCGGCAACTGTCCGCAATACATCCAGTTGCGCGACTTTGAATTCGTGCGGGACCCGGATGTCTTCTCGGAGACGGCGCCGATAGAATACGATTGCATCGACGACCGCGCCCGCAACATGATCGCGAGCGCCGACACGTTGTTTGTCGCCTCGTATCAGGGCGATGGCGACGCGCGCCAGGTCGATGTTTCGCATCGAGGGGGAAAGGCGGGGTTTGTGCGCATCGGCGATGACGGTGTGCTGACGATTCCTGACTTCGCTGGCAATCTGTTCTTCGCGACGCTCGGCAATTTTGTCGTCAATCCCCGCGCCGGCTTGCTGTTCACCGACTTCGAAACCGGCGATGTCCTGCAAATGGCAGGCGACGCGGAAGTCGATCTCGAGTCGCCAGAGATCGCCGCTTTTCAGGGCGCTGAAAGGCTGTGGCGCTTCAGGCCGCGCAGAGTCATTCACCGCCGCGGGGCGTTGCCGTTGCGCTGGAAGTTTCGGGCGAGCGGTTGGTCGCCCAACTCGCTTATGACAGGGAGTTGGGATGATGCAGCGAGCCGACTAAGGGCGTCAGACCTCGCGCGGTCATGGCGCCCGTTTAGGGTTGCGAAGATCGTTGACGAAAGCGCAGTGATCCGGTCCTTCCATTTGGAACCGATCGACGGTGCTGGGCTGATTCCGCACCTTGCGGGTCAGCATCTGCCGATTCGCGTCAGTATCGTGAGCGATGACACGCCGATCCTGCGCAATTACACATTGTCGAGTGCGCCGTCGGACGGCTTCTACCGAATTAGCGTGAAGCGAGAAGGAAGCGTTTCATCATATCTGCACGACACCTTGCGCAATGGCGACGTGATTGAGGCGCGTGCCCCGGCCGGCCAATTCACGGTCGACGCACTCGAGCGCCGGCCCGCAGTGTTGCTTGCCGCCGGTGTTGGTGTAACGCCCATGCTTGCCATGTTACGTCACATCGTCTACGAGGGCCTACGTAAGCGCGGAATTCGCAAAACGTGGTTCTTTTACTCGGCGCGTTCAATCAAGGACCGTGCGTTCAGCGAGGAGATCAGCCGTCTAGTGGCTTCCGCCGATGGTGCAGTGAAAGTCGTGCGCGCGCTGTCGGACCCGCGCGACGCGCGCGAGGGCGAAGACTTTGACGTTGCGGGACGTGTCGACATGCATTTGCTCCGCGCGACGCTTCCCTTCGACGACTACGACTTTTATTTGTGCGGGCCTGCGGGTTTCATGCGGTCGGTTTATGAAGGGCTGCGCGACCTCAACGTCGCAGACGCCCGCATCCACCTGGAAGCCTTCGGTCCGTCCGGCATTAAACGGCGCACCGATGCGACGATGAGCGTTTCCTTGCGCGCGCCGGCAGATAAGCCAACGCCCGTCGCGTTCGTGAGGACAGGAAAGGAAGCGCGCTGGCAGCCAGATTCCGGATCTCTGCTGGAACTGGCCGAAGCGCGTGGCTTAGCACCGGATTATGGTTGTCGGAGCGGCAGTTGCGGGAGCTGCCGGACGCGCATTGTTGAAGGCGCAGTGGCCTACACTGCAAGCCCAGAATTCAAGGTGCCGGAGGACGAGGCGTTGATCTGCTGCGCCGTGCCTGCCCATCCCAACTCGGGCGGTGGGGATCGTCTGCTCCTCGACGTTTGACAATACTGCTCCTCCCTTAGCGACTAGCCTAAAGTTCTAACCCTCAGAAAGGAATTGATCATGAACGATGTCGACGCAGCGCGGCCGCCGTTTCCGCCCTTTTCGCTGGAAACCGCCATTGAAAAGGTGCGTCTTGCAGAGGACGGATGGAATTCGCGCAACCCGGAGAAGGTATCGCTTGCGTACAGCACGGACAGCGTGTGGCGCAATCGAGCAGAGTTCGCCACGGGTCGCGCTGCGATCGTGGCACTGCTTACGCGCAAATGGCAACGCGAGCTCGACTACCGTCTTATCAAGGAATTGTGGGCATATGAGGGCGCCCGCATTGCTGTTCGCTTCGCATACGAGTGGCACGACGACGCGCAAAACTGGTACCGCTCTTATGGCAACGAAAACTGGGAATTCGGCGCCGACGGTCTCATGCATCACCGCTATGCCTGCATTAACGACCTGCCGATCAAGGAGAGTGAACGGAAATTCTTTTGGCCGCTAGGGCGCAGACCCGACGACCACCCTGGACTGAGCGATCTGGGTTTGTAAGAACCCGCAGCCGCCGCAACCATGCAGGAGTCTCATCGTCGTGAACACCGCCTCCTATGTAGAATCTCCCGTTGAACGTGAAGCTTTGCTACGAAGGCTGGCCGGTGTCACGTTCGTGATCTTCTTCCAGGCTTACATGGTTGCCCCTATCGTGCCGGCGCTTTCGCGCATCTTCGCGGCACCGGAAACAGCTGTCGCTCACATCGTGCCGGCCTATCTGATTCCGTACGGTGTCGCGACGTTAATCTACGGGCTGGTCGCGGATTGGGCCGGTATCCATCGCGTGTTGTACGGGTCGCTCGCCGCGTTCGCAGGGCTCACGCTCCTGAGCGCGAGCGCAACAAGTATCGATCAGCTTGCGGCCTGGCGAGTCGCGACGGGCCTCGGCGCAGGCGGCGTCGTGCCTCTTGCACTCGTGCTTGTTGGCCGCGCCTTCCCCTACGATGAGCGCGGGCGGCCCCTAGGCTGGCTTTTTGGTGCGATGGCAGGCGGCATGGCGTTCGGTTCCCCCTGCGGTGCCTTGCTCATGCCGCTGATTGGCTGGCGCGGACTGTTCGTCATGGTTGGACTTGTCGGCGCCATGCTTCTGCTTGTGTTGCTTCCTTATCGCAGATTCCTCGCAGCGGCGACACCACCACAAACCATAAGGCTTACCGACGTCTTTTCTGGATACAGAGAGCTACTCCGCAATGCTCGTGCTCGACGCACCTACGGCTACGTGCTGGTGAACTCGATGTTTCACTCCGGCGTCTTTACTTGGCTCGCGGTATATCTGGAACAGCGCTATCGACTTGATGCCGTGCACGTCGGCCTTGCCTTGCTCGGATACGGGGTTCCTGGTTTCCTGCTGGGGCCGTTCATCGGACGGCTGGCGGACCGGTATGGTCGCGCGCGCATCGTTCCGCTCGGTCTGGCCCTGAGCGCGCTGGGAGCGGCTGCCCTTTGCTTGAGCGTGCCAGTGCAGGCCATTCCGCTCGTCGCGATGATCCTGTCGCTCGGATATGACATGACACAGCCGCTTTTCGGCGGCATTGTTACTTCTCTTGGCGGTCAACGCCCGGGACAAGCAATGGGGCTCAACGTCTTCACGTTGTTCGTCGGATTCGGCCTCGGTAGTCTGCTCTTCGGCGCGATCCTGGCCCATGGATTTGAGATGGCCCTGGGCCTCTTCGCCGCCTGCGAACTCGTCGCCGCAGTGGTCGCATTGAACCTGTTCAGCTCTGAAAGGCGAACGGACGCAAGCGGTTGAAAGGCTGCTACGGCGGAAAGGCCCCGATGAGTTATCGACTTCCGATTGGGCACCCGAATCTCGGCGCCCGGATGAAAGCCCGTAACGACCCGCACCGATACAGTATTGATTCGACCGCGCTCACATCGACGCTTCGGCTGCTTCAGACCAAGAGTCGCAGTCGCTTATAGCGCTACAAACCAGACTGAAAGAAAAGCGGGGTACAACACGAAGCGGCCAGGATCGTCCCTGGTCAGCTTGACCACAAACTCCATATGGAAACCCTGTGAAACATTTGAAACGAGCATACTGTGCCGGCTGAGGGGGCCGGGGGGCGGCGCTACGCGAATCTGGGATAGGTCAGAGATGGGAATGTGCGGCGCGGTGGGAAGACGCGCCAGGTGCCGTCATCGTGCCGAAAGAAGTACATCTCCGCGGCCCTGCCGCCTTCGGAGGTCATCACCTTCACGAAGCACTGGTTCGTGCGTCCACGATTCTTGAACCGCAGTATGCGCACGAGCGCAGAAGGGGACGGCGAGAGCCAGTATTCGACCGTCTTTCGCAATGAATATTTCCATTCGATCATCGACTTCTCCGTATGGCGGCAACTGCCGCTGACAAGGTCGCCGGTCGGAACGGATCGTTCGATTCACGGCGCATGCGCGACATGTCGAGCATGAAAGGGCGCGCCAGATCGACGCTTTCGGCTAGTGCTAAACGATCGTCGTTTCAAGTTCGCCGAGCGCCTCAATCCACACCTTCATGACGTCGCCGCGCTTGAGGAAGGTGCCGGTTTCCATGCCAACGCCGGCGGGGGTGCCGGTCAACAGAATATCGCCGGGAAACAACGTCATCCGTTCACTCAGGTAAGCAATCTGGTCGGCCACGGAGTACAGATGATTCGACGTATTAGAGTCCTGCTTGATCGCATCGTTGAGCCAGAGCTTGATGCCGAGCTTCTCGGGCGACGCTACAAACTGGGCTGGCGTGAAGTAGGGGCCAAGCGGACATGCGCCTGTAAAGCACTTGTGACCGATCCAGTCGAAACGGAAGGGCGACGATTCATCCACCTTTTCCCGCTTGAGGTTATCTCGCGCCGACAGATCATTCGCGATGCTGTAACCCGCCACGTAGTCTAGGGCATCCGCGACCGCGACGTTCTCCGCGCGCTTGCCGATGATCACTGCGAGCTCCGCTTCCCAGTCCAGGAGCTGCGTGTGGCCCGGATAGCTGACTTTTTGGCGGTGACCCGCGAGTGTGCCGCGTCCTGCCTTAATGAAATGCCAGGGCGGAATGCCGTCCCCGCGCGGGTCAAGCGTGATGCGCATGTTGAATGCGCGCGCCATGGCCTCCACGTGGTCCCGATAGTTCGCGCCGCAAGCGTAGATGACACCGGGGCGGGTGACCGGCGCGTCGAACGAGACGGCGTCCGCCTGAAGGCGCGCGGGCGCACTGTCAAAGGCCGCTGTGTCCAGCGCTTGGACCAGGGCCTGAAGTTGGGCTTGCGCGCCCGCCCAGTTTCCGATCAGTTCGTCGATACCGGCGTCCGAGCGATCAAAGAGCGCAGGACCCGCCCACGCAGAGTCGAGGGCCCGGAGGCTGTAGTGTTGCCCGCGATGCAGGAGACCCGGACAGGTGACGCCTGACGAGTCAATGTAGGTGAAAAGCTGATAAGTCATCACATGCTCTCAGTCGATGCTGGCTCTCTGGTTTGACAGGGTGATCGTGCAGTTGAGGCTTCCTTCCATCAAAAGCCACGGCCTCAACTCCGCTTCGAACACGCCTTCGGCGATGAACGGATCTTGCGCGATAAGGCGCTGCGCTTCCTCCATCGACGGCGCGCGCAGTATGCTCATGCCCCCTTGGGAACCGGGCGGGCCCTCGCCGGTGAAGGGCCCGGAGAGGAAAACTTCGCCGGTACGCTCGGCCTCAAGCATCCACTCGATATGACGCGGTAGCACATCGGCCACGCGCTTAAGATCGAGTGGCTTGCGCAACGCAACGTAGAACGTCTTGTTGAGCATGTTTCGCAGAACGGTCTGGAGGTCGCTCATGGTCGGTTCGAAGATTCAGGTTACAGTCGAGGGGGACGCAAGGCAGCGCGATCAGTCGGGTTCTTCAAAGTTCATGATGAATTCCTTGGGCGCCGGCATGCCCGACCAGACTGCTTCCAGTACGGCCCGTACTTCGTTCTCCGTGGAACCCATCGGTGTCCAGTCTGCGCCTTCGGGAATTACGTCGATGTCCCAAAAGTATTCGATCATGCTGTTCCACGGGTCGCGAATGTAGTGAAAGTAGTTCGAACCGGCGCCGTGCCGCCCGAGGCCGTAGCCGTCGCGGTATCCGGAGGCGAGCAAGTGCTGAGCGCCCATTTCGATCTCGTCGATGTCGCTCACCTCGAAGCTCATGTGATGCAAGCCGGTATGCGACGATT
Source organism: Caballeronia sp. NCF2 (assembly GCF_023631205.1). Lineage (NCBI taxonomy): Bacteria > Pseudomonadati > Pseudomonadota > Betaproteobacteria > Burkholderiales > Burkholderiaceae > Caballeronia > Caballeronia sp. NCF2. The sequence continues at coordinate 91,691 of NZ_JALQDN010000073.1, forward strand.
TGGCGATGCCGAGCATGTGATGATCCCCACCGAATGGCGAGCGCATGAATGCGATGATGTCCAAAGCACGGTCGGAAATCAGCAGGCCGAGCACTTCGGTATAGAAACGTACGGCACGGTCGACGTCTGGCGAGAACTTGATGAGGTGCCCGAGACGGCGCGGACGCGTGCGCTTTAGCGACGACGTGGCATCACATGCCCGCATGCCGAGGCGGCGGTAGCGCTGCGGTGAGTTCACTTCTACCGGAGCGGGCAACGTGGAGGGCACATCGTCGGCCTCCTGCACGTTGATCCAGTCACCGTCCGGATCCTTGAACCAGATGCCGTCGAATGGCATGGCAAAAGGTGCATCGCGCATTTCGACGTCAGCCGCTTCGAGCCGCGCGCGGAGTTCGGCAAGGCGACCTTTTGGCGTGGCAAACGATACATAAGCCAGGCGCTTCTTTGGACCTTGAATGAGACGGACTTGGTCCTGGTCGCGACCTTCGCAACGACAAACCAGATGGCCTTCCGACATGCGGGTCTGGAGGCCGGCGCATTCATAGAAAGCTCGACCGATCTCGAGCGAAGGAACGATCAGTCCGATGTGGTTCAGGCTGTGAATCATGACGGCCTCAGCGGATAGGAGAGAAGGGCGCAGGTATCAGCAGTTCGCTGCGCTGTTCGATGACATACGACCCGGCTTTGGTGAGAAACGCCCGCCACGCCTCGGATTGCGACAGCGCCCGGCGGCGTTGAAGGCGGTCCTCGAAGGTGTCGAAGCCCCACAGCTGTACGACACGGTTGAGCTCGCCGGTCTCGGTGACGAAATACCCGACCAGGTTGCCTAGCGCCTCGGCTTGCACGTCAAGTCCGTCGGACTGATACAGCGCGAGGAACGGCTGCACGGTTCCGGGCTTGAGGGTGTACGTTCGCTGCTCGATGATCATGAAATATCCTCACGCGTTTCTGGACTCTTGCTCGAGTAATGTGATGACCGCTGAGATGTCTTTCTCCCCGATGCCTTGATCGACGGCACGGCGAAAGTACGGTGCAGCGGCCGAAAAGAGCGGCATGGCGCTACCGGTCTCGTCCGCCATTTCGGAGGCGAGATGCAGATACTTCTCCAACGCGGTGAAGGGGCCCGGCGCGGGCTGAAACCGCCGGTCCGCCATCATCGGGGCACGAATGTTGAACATGGTCGAGGCGCCCGCGCTTTTGCCGATCGCCTCCACCAGCACATGAGGATCGATGCCGGCGCGCATGCCCAGATTCACCGCTTCGGCGGCAGCGAGGGTGTGCACTGCAAGCAGGGCATTCGCGATCAGCTTCATGCTAAGCGCGGCGCCGATCGGTCCGAGGTGGAACTGGGTTGGCGCGATCAGATCAAGTACATCCTTGCAGCGGGCGTAGAGATCCTGTGATCCGCCGACGAAGAGCGCCGCCTTCTTCTGCAGAACCATCGGCGGTGAGCCGCTCACTTCACATTCGAGCAAATCAAGGCCCGCGTCTCGCAGTCGCTGCTGCATCTCAAGCTTGAACGCGAGGCTGTACGTGCCGAGCTCGACGACAATCTTCCCGCGCACGCCCGCTTGCAGGAGGCCTCGCTCACCGTCGAGCACCTCGAGCTGCGCCTTCTCGCCTGGGAGACAGAGCAGCACGATGTCTGCTTCCTGCAGCAGCGTCGCTGGATCTTCGATGGGAACGCCGCCTATATTGCGGAATTCATGCATGCTGCCGCGCGCGACGCCCAGTACACGCGCTCCGGCTTGGACCAGATTCGACGCAACGGGAAGGCCGAGTTGCCCTAGTCCTATCATTCCGACTGTCTTCATGCCCTGTCTCCTTCTTTATCGATCTGAGGCGTTTCACGAAATTCTGATCGTGACGCCGGACGCCGTCGAGGAAGTGGCGCTTATTCAGAGGGATAAATACAATTTATAGGTCGCTGACGGCCTTTCTACCGAGATCTTCGGCGCAGACGCGTAAACCCGAGTGCGTGCCTACCACCGGGCGCCTATAAACTGCATTAATAGAATTGACAGTTCAGCATTTTCAATGTGGGAGGCGGCTGGCAGAAATGAAAGACTTAAATCTGCTCTATGTATTTGAGGCCATGTGGCGTGATCGATCCGTCACGGCAGCGGCCGAAAACCTCGGACTGACGCAGGCCGCCGTCAGTGCGTCGCTTAAGCGGCTGCGTGAAACTTACGGGGACAAGCTTTTCGTTCTTATCGGGAGGCGGATGGAGCCGACTGCGGTGGCGCTCGAGCTAGCCGGTCCATTGATCGAGTCTCTAAACCTTGTGCGCGGCACGACGGGCGTGCCGCAGCCTTTTCGGCCGGAGAAATCGGAACGAACGTTCACTATAAGGACACGCGATATCGGCGAAGTCGTCTTGCTGCCGATGCTTTATCGAGAGCTTCAGCGCACAGCGCCCGATATCAAGTTGCACACGATGTTCACGCGCATCGAAGACACGATTCCCTCGCTTGGGAACGGGCGGATCGATGTGGCGGTGGGATATCTGCCAACGCTTGAGCAGGACATTCACCGTAAGCCGCTTTTCAAGCAACGGTACGTCTGCGTGATGCGGAGAGGTCATCCGCTCGCACAAGGAGCGCTGGATGCCCAAGTATTCGGTCAGCTCGATCATTTGCTAGTCGAATATGGCGGCAGCGGGCATCTGTTGCTCGAACGGGCGTTGTTCGAAGCAGGGGCTAAGAACCGCATAAAAGTGCGCATCCCGCAGTACCTCGCCGCGCCACATTGCCTACTGACTTCGGATCTGATCTGGGTAGCGCCCGAGATCCTCGCCGCCACGTTAAGCCGTCACTTTCCATTAATCTACCGGCCCGAGCCTCTCGGGCTCGAAGCGTTCGAGATCGCGTTGTACTGGCACGACCGCTACCATCACGACCCAGCAAATCGCTGGTTCCGGTCGTTGATTGTCGACCTTTTTCGCAAGGAAATCTCAAAACCAATGTCAGGTGGCCGCGAGATGTCGGGTGACCGCGACCTCGAAGTTCTTGCCAAGCCCTTCCAGCCGTCAGACGTGGGTGACGAACCCCACCACCTTGCTTAAGCAATGGGTGTAACGCACCCATTGCAGGTTTTTCGACGAGCCCAAATGCTCAGTGGTGTGTCTCGCCGCAGGTGAGCGAATGACGTCAGGCGGAGTATGCCTGGCAGAGAAATTTTGTCTCCATGAACTCGTCAATGCCCTCACGCGCACCTTCCCGGCCAACCCCTGATTCCTTGTAGCCGCCGAACGGTGCGACTTCGGTTGCGATCATGCCAGTATTTATACCGACGATGCCCGCGTGTAACGCACGCGACACGCGGTGGATGCGCGAAGCGTCACGGCTGAACAGGTAGGATGCGAGGCCCATGCGCGTAGCATTGGCGCGTGCGATCAATTCGCGCTCGTCGCTGAAAGTGGCGAGTGCCATCACTGGTCCGAAGGTCTCCTCGCACGACATCGCCATGGACTCCGTGACGCCGCTGATCAGGGTGGGCTCGAAGAAGTGGCCCTTGCGCCGCGCACGCCTGCCGCCGGCAAGGAGAGATGCACCGAGTTCCAGGGCGTTTTCGACATGCCTTTCGATCTTGCGAAGTGCTTCCTCGCTGATGACCGGGCCGAGCGTAACGCCAGGCTCGGTGCCGTCGCCAAGCTTGAGCGATTGCATCGCTTTCAGCATGCGCACGACGAACTCGTCGTGCACGGATGCTTCGACCAGGAAGCGATTCGGCGCGATGCACGTCTGGCCGGCATTGCGGAACTTGGCGAACAGTGCGCTGGACACGGCGACGTCGAGGTCGGCATCGGCAAAGACGATGAACGGCGAATTGCCACCGAGTTCGAGCGATACCCGTTTCATCGTTGCCGCGCATTGCGCGGAGAGGATCTTGCCAACTGAGGTCGATCCGGTGAAGCTCAATTTGCCCACCGCCTCGCTAGAGGTCAGCGTTCGTCCGATCGCCTCCGCCGCGCTGCGGTCAGCAGTCACGACGTTGAGTACCCCGGGTGGTATCCCCGCGCGTTCAGCTAGTGCGCACAGCGCGAGTGCGGACAGTGGCGTGTGCTCGGCGGGCTTAAGCACCATCGTGCAGCCGGCGGCGAGCGCGGGCGCGGCCTTGCGCGTCACCATGGCAGACGGGAGGTTCCAGGGTGTAATGCCTGCCGTCACGCCGATCGGCTCCTTCACCGTCGTGAAACTCATGTCGCGGCGCGCAGCAGGAATGGTGTCGCCATAGGTGCGCCGCGCTTCTTCCGCGAACCATTCAACGAAGGACGCTGCGAAGATCACTTCGTTCTTCGCATCCGACAACGGCTTGCCCTGTTCGCTTGTCAGGATCGCTGCGAGTTCGTCAGCGTGATCAACGATTAGACGCGCCCATTTTTTGAGCGGCTCGGCACGATCCTTAGCCGGGCGGTCGCTCCACTCGTCAAACGCGCGTTGCGCGCTTGCGATGGCGTGCTCAACGTCTTCAGCCGCCATGTGTGGCACGGTGCCGACGAGTTCGCCGGTGGCTGGATTGCGCACCTCGAAGGTCTTGCCGCTCAGGGCGGGGACCCATTCGCCACCGACGTAGGCGCGGTCACGCAACAGGGTATGATGGTTCGATGTCATCGTCTTCCTTGATTACAAGTCCAGTGTCAGATCGCCGCACCGTGCCCGTGATACGCACACGCACATTTGCTTGCGGCTAGTTTTGTCATCGGGAGAGAGCACGTAATCGCGATGGTCGACCTCCCCTTCGATGACTGTCGTTGCGCATAGCCCGCATTCGCCGCGCTTACAGTCGTAAATCGGTTCGACGCCCTTGCGGATTAGCGCATCAAGAATCGACTCGTCACTTGCTACCTCCACTGCCTGCCCGCTTTGCTGAAGCACGACTCGAAAGGCAACGTCACCAGCGGCTGGCGCCGCAGCGCCAAAGAACTCGAAGTGAATCCGTTCGTCCGGCCAATGCGCACGCCGTGCCGCACCGATTACGGCTTCGTTCAGTCCGCGGGGGCCGCATACATAGACGTCCGCGCCCGCAGGTGCGTTGCCTAGCAGTACGTCAAGGTCCACGCTACGGGATGGGTCACCGCCGTCGCAATGCAGTGTCAGCTTGTCGCCGGCAAGGGCCTTCAATTCCTCGACGAAAGCCGCGTCCTCTGAGCTGCGCACGCAATAATTGAGGGTAAATGTGCGTGCCTGCGCGGCAAGGACATGCACCATTGAAAGGATCGGCGTAATGCCTATTCCGCCTGCGATCAAAAGGTAATGCGGCGACTTCGGCACGAGCGGAAAGTGGTTCTTCGGCAGGCTGCACGACATCAGCTGCCCGGCCTGCACGCGTCCGTGCATTGCCGCGGAACCGCCATTTCCCGCGTCCTCTCGCAAAACGCCAAGCAGATAGTGGGTGCGGTCCGCGGGCGAGCTCGCGATGGAATACGATCGCACCGCCAGGTCGCCGGTCGCGAGCGGAATTGAAACGTCGAGATGCGCGCCCGCCTCGAAGGCGGGCAGCGCATCGCCCTGCGGATGGCGCAAAACGAAGCGGCGGATGCGAGCCGTCTCCTGCATGACTTCTGAGACGACGAGCTGTTGACTGTCTTTCATACGCTTTACTCCGGGGTATCACCTAGCCGCCGCCCGACTGGCACGGCCGGCTCACGACGCCAGCACGGTCGATTGCTGCTTAACCAGCTTTTCGACGATCCGGCGCGCCGCGACTGAGCCGCTGTCCGCACGCACGCCGACTTCCGCCTTCATCGAATCGTCGGTGTCGATCATGATCTGCTGAGCTTCCAAGACCTCGACGTCTTCCATGAAGGTGGTGTAGATCGAGTCATGAATCGTCTTCGTGATCTCCGCATCGTCCTGGGCAAAACAGCGCGTGATGGTCCAGTAGTACTTGCTCGTGCGCGCGTCGACGGGCGTGATCGTGTTGACGGAGAACCAACGCAATCCGCGTTCGAGATCGTCGGTGCCGGCCGGATAGGCGCGCGCATCGATGGTTACGCTTGCCGGCGGCTGGAAGCGGATGACCTGCCAGCGGTCGATATTGCCTTCGAGCTTACGTACGCGGGAGAACAGCGGAGGCGGCGGGGCATTCTTGATGATTCGCTGAACATGCACTTCGTTGCCCTCGACGCGCTGTGTCATCGGCGTTTCGACGATCTCGTTGGTACCGATGGTCCGCGTATGCACATACGTCTCGTGGGTGAGATCTAGCAGGTTGTCAGTGAGAAGCTGATAGTTCGCCTTGACGTCGATGCAACCGCCGGTCGAGACCCAGCCTGGCTCGCTGTTATAGCGGAAATCGGGAATCAGCGATTCGTCGGCGGCCTCCGGATCGCCCATCCAAACCCAAATCCACTGCCATTTTTCGACCACCGGATATGTGCGAACCCTCATTGAAGGGGGAATCTGCTGCTGACCCGGAATGGCCACGCACGCGCCGCTGCAATCGAGCGTGACGCCGTGATAGCCGCATTGCACGGTATCGCCAATCAGATTGCCCTTTGAGAGCGCCGCGCGCCGGTGCGGACAGCGATCCGTGAGAGCGACAGCCTTGCCTGCCTGCGTGCGGTACAGCACGAGCGGCTCGCCGATAATCCAGCGTTGCGTCAGAGAGCGCTGGATCTCGTTGCTCCAGCCAGCCACATACCATGAATTCTTTAGGAACATTTTTCAGCCTTAATTAGTGTGATTAACCGAGAGGCAGGAGCAAGCTCAGACGGGGTCGAGAATGCGGGAGGCGACCAAGCCCCCGTCGACCGGCAGATTCACGCCATTGATCCAGGCGCTTTGCGCTTGCAGCAGGAAGACGATTGGGGGTGCCATCGCTTCCGGCGCGCCTACCCCGCCTGCGCGGCGAATCGCGTCGTCGACGTTTGCGGCGCCGAGGGAGGCACGGAAGTCCTTCAGGATCGGCGTGTCGGTCGGCCCGGGGCTGATGCAGTTCATGCGGATGCCTGTGGCACTGCGCAGGGTCGTGGCGCGCGCCATGGTCCAGACGATCAGCGCTTCCTTGAAGTAAGCGTAAGCGCCCGCGTCCGGAACCGGATGCTGTTCGAGCCACTGCAGACCTTCTGTGAAGTCGCGGGTGGCCGCTAGCTCGGTGTGAAGTGCGCGCCGCGCCTGCCAGTTTTGACCGGCCGTAGAAGCCACATTGACGACGGAGCCGTCTGCGCGGAGCTTGGGCAACACGGCTTCTGTGAGCCGACGCAGGCCGAGATAATTAACACGGGCAACGATGTCGCCTCCCGCGTTGCCGGGAACGCCCGCGACGTTACACAACCCGTCGAGCGTGCCGGGCAATTGAGCGGCGGCCGCGTCGATCGACGTCGGGTCGGCAAGATCGATCTTGATGAAACGGGTCACTTCGAAGTCGGGTGCATGACGATCGAGTGCAATGACTCCGACATCCTGCGCGATAAGCAGACGAGCGGTGTGCGCACCGATACCGGACGCGGCACCGGTGATCGCAACCGTCTTCAGCTGCCCAGATTGGGACGCTGACATGTGTTCTCCTGTCTCAAAAGCGAAGTGGCTCACCTTTCTTTTCCAGCTTCACTTTGTTGATGTGTCTCTGATTTCTCTCGTTTTATGTCTGTATCGCCCGGTCGCGCTCGGATTAGCAGTCTTGCGATGCGGCGATGTAATGATTGTCGAAGCGCTTGATTGACGAGTCCATATAACGACGTTGATAGCGAAGGTTCGATGCCGTTTATACGAGCCACAGGTGCAAGTGGGATGGTGCGTTGGGGACGAGACGGCGAAACGTCCACGAATAAATAGGATCGATACAAGGATATTGGCCATGCCAATGGTTGTTCCAGTAGCGCCCACCTAAAATCGGATTCAGTGCATGGGAACCTTTCCATCGCCGCACAACGGTATTCACTCAAAGGAGACAGCAATGATTAGCGTCAGCCGCAAGCTGGAAGTCAACCCTGCAGACGGTTCCGAGAAGGTTCGTCTCAATCGTCAGCAAGTGTGGGACGGTCTGGTTCGCAAGGCGGAAAACGCCGTGCCATACGTTGAAGCCATCAAGAAATGCGACATCGTCGAACAGAAACCGGATCGTTTGATTCGTGAGGTCGTGCTCCACGGGGAAACCCTGCGCGAGCTGATCCTGTTTTTCCCGCAAGAGCGCGTCGAGTTCGTGCGCCTCTCGGGACATGCGAAAGGACAGATCAAGAACATCATCGAGGAAGATGCGGATGGAACGCTGTCCCTGCGCTTCACTTTCGATATTGTGCTCGAGGGCGAAGAGCCGGGCAGTAAGAAGGAAGCGGAATTCGCAGCCGGCATGGAGCAGGCCTACTTGGACGCGGTTCGCACCACGCTTCGACGCATTCGCGAGGATGCTTCGGCGCAGGTCTGAACGATCGCCCATCCGCGGCAAGCAATTACAAGAAAGGAGACAGATATGCGCTGCAATATCGAAGCAATGTTCACCGATATCGACGCGAAGAACGTGCAAGGCTTCCTCTCGAACCTCACGGATAACGTGGTGTTTCAGTTCGCTAATGGCAAGCCGATGAACGGTAAGCGTGAAGTGGAGGAGGGTGTCAGCGGCTTCTACGCGAGCATTGCCGGACTGAATCACCAAATGACGGCCAAGTGGGAAATCGATGAAACGACCGTGTTGCGCTTCAGGACGGTCTACACCCGGCACGATGGCGGTGCTATCGAAGTACCGTGCTCCGTGATACTGCATCACGCCGAGGACGGCCGCATCGACGATTACCGCATTTACACCGACCTCTCTCCTGTCTTTGCTCCTCGGGCGCACTAGCCGGTTAAATCGGAGGAAGAAATGCAACATCCATTGGATGGCAAGGCGATCATCGTCACGGGGGCCGCGCGGGGGATCGGGCGCGCGGCTGCATATGCGCTGGGCGAGGCGGGTGCTTTACTCGCGCTGGCCGATCTCGATGAAGAGGGACTACAGGAAACAGCGGAGTACCTGAAGCGCTCCGGCGTGCAGGTAGTGGCCGTTAAGACGAACGTGGCGCGGGAAACGGACGTTGCGACGCTGGTCGAGCGTGCCGTGACGAAGTTCGGGCGCCTGCACGGGGCGTTCAACAACGCGGGCGTCGAGCAGCGAAACGCGGCGCTGCATGAGATGACCGAGGCGCAATGGGACGTCGTTATGGACGTCAACGTTAAGGGCGTCTTCCTCTGCCTTAAGCATGAAATTGCTGCGATGCTGAAGTCCGGCGGCGGCGCAATCGTCAATACGTCGTCGGGTCTCGGCCGCGTAGCGATTCCTAATGCGGCGGAATACTGCGCATCCAAGGCTGCGGTTCTTGGCCTGACGAAAAGCGCGGCTGTCGAATACGGTGCTCGCGGTATTCGTGTGAACGCCGTCTTACCGGGCATTATCCGCACGCCGATGATTGAGTCGCTCATTAGTCAACCGCAGTTCTCGGACCTGTTGCCGCAGCTTGAATCGCGACATCCGATCGGCCGTCTCGGTTCGCCCCACGAAGTCGGAGACGCCGTGGTTTGGTTGCTTTCTGATCAGTCTTCATTCGTTACGGGGGCTGAAATCGCCGTCGACGGCGGATATCTCGCGCTGTAAGTCATTAGACATTCTCACTTCGGTCACCCTTTAGCGCTTCCGGACGCACGTTGCAACGTGCGTCCGGAAGCGCTTTTTTTCAGCCTTCGAATCCTCGCCATATAGACCGTATTTGTATCGAACCTTAGAGCGTAGCGAATGGTTTATCAAAGCGCAGACCCATAGAATCAAATCGCCGTCTGTCTCTTCGGACAGGCGGAGCAAGTCATTCACCCACTTTGGAAATAATTCAGGCCTGCCTTAACCAAGTGAAAAAGATAAGACCAATCTTGTAACGCATATACAGGAGGAGACGGTCGATGTTAAAGAGGAAATCGGCGGCGCACATGGCGACTGCCCTAGGCGTTTGCGTGTGCAGTACGCATGCCGAAGCACAAAGCAATGTCACGCTCTATGGAATCGTGGATAGCGGATTTTTCTACTCTAGTAAATCGCTTGACTCATCGGGGAATAGTACAGGAAAAAAGTTTGCATTGATTGATAGCGGTCTTTCCCCTTCGCAATTCGGCTTGAAGGGCACTGAGGATCTTGGCGGGGGATTAAAGCTCGACTTCGACCTGGAAAGCGGGATCAACATGACCAACGGTGGGTACAACAGCTCCAATGGCAATTTTTTCGGTCGGCAAGCCTGGATGCAGTTGCGCAGCGATATCGGAAACTTGAAGATGGGTCTGCAATTCTCCCCCTTCTTCCTGACTCTCTATGACCTTGATCCACGCGGCCTTGCACCGTTCGGCACCAGCGTCGTGCATTACATTGACAACGTGGTGGGGACAGGCCTGGCCAACGCCAACGCGATCTCTTACGCCAGCCCCGTGATTGCTGGTCTGCAGGCGAGCGTCATGTACGCATTCGGTGGGTCGCCTGGCGATTTCCAAGCTGGCCAGCAGTATTCGGCCAGCGTGAAATACGACAACGGAAGCCTGCTACTCGCCGCTTCGATTTACAACGGTAATGCAGGCGGCACTGCGGCCACCACTCCCGTGCCTACGACCGTCGCATTCGCCGGCCGAATGATCGGCGGAGGCTATCGCTTCGGGAAACTGACGGTCAAAGCCTCCTACACGAGCTACAAGGTCGCTGGCGCAATGAGCAATAACGTTTGGGGCGGCGGCGCCGACTTTCTCGCTACTCCTGAAGTCGATGTGAACTCTGGCGTCTGGTACACCAGCGACCGCAATAACACGGCCAACCATTCATTGCTCGGATCCGCCGGGATTAACTACTACTTGTCGAAGGCCACCACCTTGTACGGTCAGGTAGCCGTCGTCAACAATCACGGCGCAATGACTACAGGGCTGTCCGTCAATGGGGCGCTGAAAGAGGGGGCGGGTACCTCGGTGGGCGGCGCAATCGGCGTACGGCACATGTTCTAATTTGGCGGGAGACAACGGATGAACGGAAAGCACATGAGCGCCGGCTTGGCTGTCCTGCTTTCGCTGGCGGGGATCGGCGGCGTGAGCGCTCAGGGTAATGAAGCGGTTGCGTCGGACGTTGCCCCGTCCAGCGCGGTCCCGTCGGCTAGAGAAACAAGACTTGCCAATCGACGGCTCGCGAAAACGGTGCGAAGCCGACTCGCGAAGGTGAAGGGCATCGACGTGCTAAATATCGTTGTCGTCGCAAAAAACGGTACGATCACGCTTGGAGGTTCGGTGCCGGAGGCTGATCAGATAGAGCTTGTCATCGCTGCCGCACGCGATACTCCTGGGGTGGAGGCGGTTATTAATGCACTACGGGTGAAGGCGCCGGGGCAGTGAAGGGTGAAGGCAACGTCCCTCGCGTATAGCGAGGGACGTTTCGTGCTTTGCCTCAGGCGCCGGACGAAGTCTCGAGTCCTTTTACTGTATAACCGGCAACTTGCTTGTAGCTCGCAGTAATATTCTGAAGCTCGGCCTCGTCGATAATTCCCGCAAGCGACGTGAAGGGCTGCCCGTTCGTTCTTTCGTGCACCACTTGCAGGATCTTATCAGGCGGCGCCTTGCGGTTGGTAAGCACCACTTCGCCCGTCGCCTTCACGCGCTCCCTGTCGTAAGCCATAAGTGCCTCCGGGCCGACGCCGATGTCGACGAGATATGCGCTGAGCACATCGGCATCGACGATCGCTTGACCCGCGCCGTTAGAGCCACGCGGTACCATCGGATGAGCCGCGTCGCCAAGCAGCGTGAGACGACCGAACGTCCACCGCGGCAGCGGATCTTGATCCACCATCGGGAATTGCAAAATGCCTTCCGTTGATTCGATCATGCCCGCCACGTCGAGCCAGTCGAAATGCCAGTCGGCAAACGCTGGGAAGAAGTCCTCGAGGCGGCCGGCACCATTCCAGTCGCGACGCGCAGGCTGTGGCGCATCGATTTCTGCCACCCAGTTCACGAGCTGCCGGCCCTGGTCGTCGACGTTGTCGCGAATCGGGTAAATGACCATCTTGCCGACGCCAGGCACCAGCGCGCCGGCGCGCACCATTGTGGCGCCGCTGAGAAAGGGCTTCCAATGAACCGCACCGCGCCACATGTTCACGCCTGAGTAACGCGGCGCCCCTTCATCCGGATAGAACTGCTTGCGAAGCGCCGAGTGCAGGCCGTCACATGCCACAGCAACCGAAGCTCTAACGGCGTACGCGCGATCGTTCGCATCCACGAAGTTGACGATGGCTTCGTCATCCGAACTCGATGCACCAACGCACTTGCGGTCGAGCACGACGGCATCGTGACCGAGGCGTTCGCGCACGGCCTCCAAAAGGGTGGTTTGGAGATCTCCGCGATGAATCGAGAACTGCGGTGTCGCATAGCCGGCAGCAACACCCGACGGCTCACGATAAATCAGCTGTCCATGCCTGTTGAAGAAGGCAGATTCCTTCGTTGCCACTGCGACTCGAGCTAGACGTTCGTTGAGGCCGAGACGCCCCAACACCTTCGTGGCATGCGGCAACACGTTGATGCCCACGCCAAGCGGACGAAGCTCGGGGACTGCTTCATAAACGCGGCAGCTGATTCCCGCATCGTGCAGCGCAAGGGCGAGCGTCAATCCGCCGATGCCCGCACCGATCACCGCGACTTCACATTCCTTCGACATATCTCCTCCGTGCACAATCGTGCGATTCACGAACGACACCACTTTTGGTATCGGCAATAATTGACAGACGTCTGCCGAATATTAGTGAGCGCTGATCGACGTGTCAACAACGTTCGCGATAGAAGACGAGCTTGCTGCAAGCGCTGGGTTAAACTTGCTCCGCACAGAGCTTATAACCATCACCCCGAATGACAAAGAGAACCGTCCAATCGCCCACTTCCGACCCGGTGCTCGATGAACTCTATCGGCGCCCGGGCTTTTTGATTCGCCGGGCGCACCAGATCGCGATGGACATGTTCATCGAGGCCTGCGCGCCGCTCGATCTGACGCCAAGTCAATATGGCGTGCTCTATATTTTGAATGTCGCCGGGCCGATGAGTCAGATCGGCGTCGCGCGTCTGATCGGTCTTGACCGGTCTACGACTGCGCTCGTCATCAAGCTCCTCACCGAACGCGGCTTAACGATGAAATCACCCAGTCCGCTCGACGCGCGAAAGGTAGAAATTCTGATTACGGCAGACGGAAAACACACGCTGCGCCAAGCCGCAAAATTCGCAGAACGGGAACGCAAGTCGCTGCTCGCGCCGTTCAACACGGATGAAGCGAGCACTTTTCTCCGATTGCTCGAAAAGTTTGTGGCGCACCACAATGAGAATACGCGCGTGAGTATTGTCGGATCCATCGACGCCTAACTGACTCATCCGCCCTGGGCAATCGATCTGCATCGTAAGAAGGGAGTCACGCATTGTCACTTTCCCATATTGACAGACGTCTGTCGAAATGTGACTATCGCTTCGTGATTGCGCGAGGTTGCTGTCCAAGAGTTGATGCGGGCCATCGCGACACCTCGTCAAAATAATGCTCGTCGCGGAGCAGGAGACTGTATGCAACATATCGATATCACCCGGCTCGTCGACGAAGGCCCATTCGGCAAGACACGCTTTCTCGTGGCCCTGCTGTGTTGTCTAGCTGTGTTCTGCGATGGCTTTGACACGCAAGCCATCGCGTACATCGCGCCAGCGCTTGCGGCGGAATGGCATGTGAGCAAGTCGGCCTTCGGTCCTGTGTTCGCCGCGAGCCTCGCCGGTCTAATGATCGGGGCTCTGTTGTTCGGTTCGCTCTCGGACAGGCGTGGCCGCAAGATCGGACTAATCCTTAGCGTGGTCGTTTTCGGCGTGTGTTCACTACTGACCGCGAGCGTGGAGTCGGTCGGCGCGCTTCTCGTCATGCGATTCCTTACCGGCCTCGGTCTCGGCGGCGTGATGCCGAACGCCATCGCTCTGACGTCGGAATACGCCCCAGCACGGATTCGCAGCACAGTCGTGATGATCATGTTCTGCGGCTTCTCGCTGGGCGCGGCGCTAGGCGGCGTGGTCGCGGCATCGCTGATCGGCCATTTCGGATGGCGCAGCGTGTTGGTAGCCGGGGGAATCGTACCGTTGCTGCTTACGCCCGTGCTAATGCGCTATCTACCGGAATCGCTCGACTACATGGTGGCCAAGGGCATGGCGCGGGAGCGGATCGTGGCGGCGTTGGCGCGCATCGCGCCGACCGTCGACATCGATCCGGACGACCGGTTCATCCGCCATGCGCGTGATGGGAACCGGTCTTCGGTCGCCGAGTTATTTTCGAAGGATCGCGCGCGCACGACGCTGCTGTTTTGGCTCATCTTCTTCATGAGTCTGCTCGAGGTTTATCTGTTTTCGAGCTGGCTGCCGATTCTGCTCAGCGAAAGCGGGCTGTCCGTCGATCGCGCGGTGACCACCAGCAGCCTCTTTCAAGTAGGAGGCGTGGCGGGCACCTTGCTGCTGGGGCGCTTCATTGACCGTCGCCGGCCGTTCGCGCTGCTGTCTCTCGTTTATGCGGGGGCGTCGGCCGCCGTGCTGCTGCTCGGCTTAAATGTGCACGGCGCTTTTTCGGTGATGGTCTGCGCCATTCTCGCCGCTGGCTTCTGCATCGTCGGTGGCCAAATTGCCGCGAACGCCCTTGTCGCGCGCAGCTATCCGACTGCGATTCGCGCGACTGGCGTCGGCTGGGCATTCGGCGTCGGGCGCATCGGCTCCATCATGGGGCCGCTCATTGGCGGCGCCTTGCTTGAGATGCGATGGGATCCCGCGCATCTCTTCACGCTTGGCTGCGTTCCGGCGCTCGTGTCCGCTGCCGCCGCATGGGCACTACACGCGCGCCGGGTAACAGACGAGGCGGTCACGACGCTGGAGCAAGGCAGCGCCTGATGCCGGCTAATGAATGTCGCGGATTTATCGCGAAGCAAGACGCAGCACAGGGCGTTCCTATCCGTCGCACTCGATCGAACAACGTCAGAAGGAGACAGCAATGTCCACGGAACAGATCCGCGCATCGCGCGCGGCGTATTACGCAGAGATTGCACAGCAACGCATGGCACCGCTGTGGGAATCGCTGCATAACTTAGTGCCGAAGTCACCGCAGCCGAAGGCCGAGCCGGCCATCTGGAAGTATGCGCAAGTGCGCGATCTCGTCATGCAGGCGGGTGACGTCATTAGCGCCGAGGAAGCCGTGCGGCGCGTGCTGGTGCTCGAAAACCCAGGCCTGCCAGGAAAGTCGAGCATGACGCCGAACCTTTACGCCGGGCTACAACTGATCTTGCCCGGCGAGATTGCACCGAGTCATCGCCACACGCAGTCGGCTCTACGATTCATCGTCGAAGGCAGGGGGGCGTGGACGGCGGTTGATGGCGAGCGCACCACAATGCATCCGGGCGACTTCATTATCACGCCGTCATGGACCTGGCACGACCACGGCAACCCGTCAGTCGACGAAGGTGGAGAGCCGGTCGTCTGGCTCGACGGTCTGGACATTCCCTTGCTCGCGCAAATTGACGCTGGCTTCGCCGAGAGCTATCCCGAGAAGACGCAGCCCGTGTCGCGAGCGGAAGGCGAAAGTTTTGCGCGCTTCGGACACAACATGGCCCCGGTGCGGCATCTCGTGACCGATCCGACCTCGCCAATATTCAGTTACCCCTACGAGCGCAGCCGCGAAGCGCTCGATACGCTATATCACAACGGAGCAGTCGACGATTGGGACGGCGTGAAGCTCCGCTACGTGAACCCAACGACTGGCGGCTGGCCGATGCCAACGATCGCCACGTTCATGCAGTACCTGCCGGCGGGATTCAAGGGACGAACCTATCGCAGCACCGACGCGACAGTGTATTGCGTCGTCGAAGGCAACGGCGAGGTCGCCATCGGCGAGCGCGCGTTTAGCTTCGCACCGCATGACGTGTTCGTGGCACCGTCGTGGGCACCGGTTCGGCTGAATGCGTCCGCGGAGAGCGTGTTGTTCAGCTACTCGGATCGTCCGGTGCTGTCTGCGCTTAATCTGCTTCGCGAAGAGCGCCACTAAATTTCATATCAACGAGCGTACTGCGCTTCCACTCTCTTCAATCGAGTCGACATCATCATGGAATTCGTCTTTCCTCCTGAAGCACCCGTCGCCGTTCACGTCGCAGGCCGCGATGCCCAATTTGCCGTGCGCCGCGTTTATTGCGTGGGTCGGAACTACGCCGCGCATGCGCGCGAGATGGGCTTCGATCCCGATCGCGAGCCGCCATTCTTCTTCTGCAAGCCCGCCGACGCCGTCGTTCCCGTCACCTATAACGAAACCCTCGAGCTGCCGTATCCGGCGGAGACGCAAAATTATCACTATGAAGCCGAATTGGTCGCGGCGATCGGCAAGGCTGGCTCGGACATCACTGTCGAGAACGCATTGAGTCATGTCTGGGGCTACGCGGTCGGTCTCGATATGACCCGCCGCGACCTGCAGATGAAGATGCGCGAGATGGGTCGCCCCTGGGAAATCGGCAAGTCCTTCGACCGTTCCGCGCCGCTCGGCCCGATTCATCCGGTGAGCGATGCCGGGCACTTCGAGAACGCAGGTTTATGGCTCTCCGTTGACGGTGAAATCAAGCAAAAAAGCGATGTCTCGCATCTCATCTGGTCGGTCGCGGAAACGATCGCATACCTGTCGCGATTCTTCCGACTGGAGCCGGGCGATCTGATTTACACCGGCACGCCGGAAGGTGTTGGCGCGGTCAAGCCGGGCAACACGATGAAGGTCGGCGTCGAACGCCTCGGCGAACTGACCGTACGCGTCGTGTAGCGCGACATCCGTCATCATCGACCATGGGATCCGCCGTGCAATTACATAGCTTCTTCAACAGCTCGACGTCATATCGCGTGCGCATCGCGCTGGCGCTCAAGGGTGTCACTTTTGATACGATGCCGGTCAACATACGCAAAGGCGAGCATCGCGCCGTCGATTACGTTTCGAACGTGAATCCATCCGCAGCGGTGCCGGCCATTATCGACGACGGCTTCACACTGGGCCAGTCCATTGCGATCATCGACTATCTCGACCAGGTTTATCCTGAGCCACGGTTGATTCCGTTGCAAACCCACAGGCGCGCCCGCGTGCTCGAACTGGCGGCGCTGATCGCTTGCGACATTCATCCGGTGAACAATCTTCGAGTGCTGCGCTATCTTGAAACGGAGCTGGGCGTGACGGCGCAGCAAAAGAGCGACTGGTACCGTCACTGGATCGCGGAGGGCATGGGAGGTGTGGAGCGGATGCTCGCTCGCGAGGATCCCGGACCGTGGTGCTTCGGCGAGCAGCCGACGCTCGCGGATGTGTGCCTTGTCCCGCAAATTTCCAACGCCTTGCGAATGGACTGCGATCTCCGTCCGTATGCGAGAAGCATGGCGGTGTATGAATTCGCCGCGGATCATCCGGCGTTCTTGAGCGCGGCGCCGGCGCGTCAGCCGGATTTCGTGGCCTGACAAAAGCTCGTGGAAAACGCTTTGGGGCAGATTCATGACTGAATCTGCCTTTTTCCATTGGTCGGTCAGCAGCGGGAATATTCGTGACCCACGTCTCAGTCTCGATCGGTGAATCGGCAGGTCAGAATTTATGCACCATCCCGAGTTGCACGCCGCGCGCAGGGGCGCCCGGATAGGCGACGGGAATGCCCGCGGTCGTCGCGCCGTTCATGGCGAAGGTAGCACGGTTGTGGTTCTCGATCCAAGATGCGGCAGCGTACACGTTGGTCCGCTTGGACAGGAAATAGTTAAGCATTAGGCCGACCTGATCAGCGTTACTGTCTAGGTTCGACTTGTCGTGCAAGTGTGCTGCTCCGAAGGAGAAGAACGTCGCCGGATTGAACGTGTAGCGCACCGATGCCGTGAATACGTCTCGATTTAGTGGCGTGTCCGATTGCCGGTTGTTGTTGTAACCAAGATAAAAGGTGAGGTTGCCCAAATCATACGAGGCGCCGGCATAAAGCGCTTTCAAGACTGTGCCGGCACTTGAACCTGGCCACACAACCCCCACCGGGTCTTCGACGCGCTGATAGCCGACTACGGCACCGACTGGCCCTTTTGCGTATTGGATGCCGATGTGATAACTAGCGATTCCGTTCTGCGACGAATTGCTCGCATCGCGAAGGCTGATCATCAACTGTGCCTTGGTCCCTGCTATTTCGGGGGACTGGTAGGAGATGGCATTGCTCACGCGGGGCACGATTGCAAGAAAACTGATTAGACCGGAACCGATCGTCTGGCCGTTGAACGCGTCGAGTGCGCCGGAGACCGGAATATACACAGGCGAGTTCTGTCTGCCGAAGCGGACCTCGCCATAGGGACTGCCGAATCCGACCCAAGCTTGACGGCCGAAGGCCGAGTTGGGAACACTTGCCGCCCCCGTCGTGGTGAGGATGCCTTGCTCCAAGACGAAATTAATGGAGTAGCCGCCGCCAATGTCTTCCTTGCCGATCATGCCGAATCGCGAACCGAGATACATGCCCGGATCCATGCGCGCGGTCGTGCCGCCGCCGGTGTTCGCTACTTCTATGCTGTTGTCCAGCAAACCATAAAGCGTGACGTTCTGTGCGTAGGCTTGCGAGGCGCAAGCGAGCAGAGCGGCGCAAAACAAGTGCTTAGTCTCCATCTCTTATTCCTTTTTGGATGCGCGCTTGGCAGCGAAAGGACGGCGCGAAGTTTCCTGGTTCTCTAACCAGTTTTCTTATGACGGTGACCAGTTCGCGAGAAGGTAGGGCGCGCACCACCGCTCGGATCAGCTCATCGGCATCGACACCGAGTTTGTGCACAAAAACCGTTTTGTGCAAGTAAGGCTAATCCCGAACGGTGGGATCGGTCGATCGAATCGTGGGGGTAATCGGTTGAGAGAAAGGGGGCAAGGCGGGCTAGCGATTTACTACGGATAAACCCTTTGTTTGCAGATTCCCTCAGAGCATGCATAATTTGGCCAAGTCAATCCAAGGAGACGATTGTGCCGTTCGTAAATGTTCAGCATTTGGCAGGTGCTTTCACTCGAGAGCAACAGCTCGCAATCATGGAAGACATTGTTGCGGCCTTCGTGCGGCAGGGCGGCGAGGGAATCCGCCCCGGAACAATCGTCACAATTTCCGAAGTTGCGGACGGACTTTGGTCGGTAGGTGGTCAGAGTCTGACCATGAAGGAAGTCGAGCGGCGCCGGGCTGCCCGGGCTGCCTCGTCCGATAAGTCTTGAGTCGCGCTCTTCAATTGTTAAAGGAGAATCAGCCGATGTACGCCATTTCCGCAGCTTTCGAAGTCAATCCGGCTAATGAGCCCGTTCAACTGACCCGCGCCCAGATGTGGAAGGGCCTGGTACAGAAGGCCGAATACGCGGTGCCGTTCGTGCCCGCGATGAAGGAGTGCGAGGTCATCGAGAGGTTCGACGACGGGTTCATTCGCCAGATCTCGCTGCGCGGCAAGACGGTCCGCGAGCGCATCACGTTCACGCCCGAGGTGCAGGTGCACTTCCAGCGCATTGAATCGGCAGACAACGGTTGGATCACGAACGTGCTGAGCGATTCTGAGCGCGGTCTGGCGCTGACGTTCACCTTCGCGCTGGTGTTCGACGGCATCGCGGCCGGGTCGGAGGAAGAAAAGCGCAAGGGCGAAGAAGTGCGCGAGAGTTATGTCGAAGCAATTTCGGCAACCATTGCGGAGACGCGCCGGCGCGTGCGGGCCGGTGAGATCTAATCACAAGACCCGACGATGAACAGAGATACTTTCGCAAACGTTCCTGCGTATCCGGTGCTTGTAACGTATGAGTCGAGCCGTGGCGCGCGAACCGGCGTACTGGTGCGCGACCGGATCTACGACCTTGCCGGCGCGTCCGGCAAAGAGGCATACGCCGATATGAAGGCGGTGCTCGAAAGCTGGCCCGATGTTGAGCCGTGGCTTGCCAGCTTCGACTCCGCGCGGGCAGGCGAGTCGCTGGTTCAAAGGTCTGTCCGGTTGCTGCCGCCGATTGCCAACCCCGGCGGCATCTACGGCGCGGGTGCTAACTACACCGACCATGCCGAAGAGATGGCCAAGATCGCGGGCTCGGACACGCCGACGGCCCGCGGCGATCGGTCATGGCACTTTCTTAAGAGTTCGCATTCGATCGTCGGCCCCGAAGCGACCGTGAGCCTGCCCGAGGGCGCAACATCGATTGATTGGGAGGTGGAGCTGGCGGCAGTAATCGGACGTCAAGGCAAGAATATCGCGCTGGAAGATGCCCTGAATCACGTCGCTGCGTATACCGTCGCTATTGACTTTTCGGCGCGCGACTGGAGCCGCCGCACCGATCTGTCGGAGCGCTCCCCCTTCCGGATGGACTGGCTTTCGCATAAGAGTTTCGACGGCGCGTGTCCGATTGGGCCTTGGCTCGTTCCCGCCTCCCGCGTGCCGGATCCGCAGGACCTCGCGCTGCAATTGTCGGTCAACGAGGTCGTAAAGCAGAACTCGAATACCGGGAAAATGATTTTCTCGCTTGCGGAACAGATTCGCGATTTGTCAACGCGCATCACGCTTTGGCCGGGCGACCTCGTCCTGACCGGCACGCCGGCAGGCGTGGGCAGTAGCCGCGGCGAATTCTTGCGTAATGGCGATGTGGTGGATGCGGCGGTCTCGGGACTCGGCATCCTGCGCGTGAAAATTTCCGCTTGACCCAGGCGATTGCTCCATGACAAGTACCATGAAAGCCGTCGTGATGCACCGCTTCGGCGGTCCTGAAGCCTTGGAAGTGGCGGAGGTGCCGCGCCCCGTGCCTCGAGCGGACGAAGTCTTGATCCGGGTGCACGCGGTCACGGTGAATCGAACGCTCGATCTCGCCGTGAGAGCGGGGCGATACGGCCGGCCCATAACGCTCCCGCATGTGCTCGGCGCCGACCCGGTGGGCGAGATCGTCGAAATCGGCGATGAGGTGGCCGATCGTAAGGTCGGCGATCGTGTGGCGACCTCGCCGTTCGTCAGGGCCGCGACAGGATCCGCGCCTCCGGTGCTGCTCGGCGTATCAGCATGGGGAGGCTATGCCGAATTCGTCGCGGTTCCGGCGCGCATCACGCATCTCCTTCCTGCAAAGCTGGATTTTGCAGATGCCGCCGTCGTCGCGCGTCACGCTCCGCTTGCGTTGCATCTTCTCGAGACAAAAGCGAAAGTGTGCGCTGGCGAGACGGTCCTCGTGATGGGTGCGAGCGGAGGACTGGGTTCCGTGGGCGTTCAGGTGGCGAAATCGCTGGGTGCCACGGTCATCGCGGGGGCCGGCGCGCCCGAACGCGTCGCGCGTGCGGTCGCCGCAGGTGCGGATCACGGCATTGACTACCGGCGCTCCGACCTCGTTCAGAATGTCATGGCGCTGACGGGCGGTCGCGGCGTGGACGTCGTGTTTGAGAACATAGGTGATCCCGATCTGTTTCCGCAAGCGCTGTCGAGTCTTGCGCGGGGCGGGCGTCTGGTCACCGCAGGCTCTCATGGCGGCGGAAAAGTCATGCTCAACGTGACGGAGTTGTATCAAAAGCAACTCACGCTGTATGGATCGACCGGACAGACGAGCGACGACCTCGACCGGGCCCTCGCGCTGGCAGCGGATGGTCTTCTTCAAGCCGAGATCGCCGACACGTTTCCGCTGTCGAGCGCCGCCCGGGCGCATGAAGACTTGGAAAAGGGGCGAATCACTGGAAAAATCGTGCTGCTGCCGCAGAATATAGAAGTTCCTCCATCGGCTAGTGCGCCATAATATCGACATCATGAAACGCGACGAGCCCATCACCATTCAGTCAGCCTTGCCGCATGCTGGCGGCAAGAGCCGGCCGCTTTCAGAGCAGGCGTTCAACACGCTGCGGCGCCGCATCCTGCGCGGCGAAATCGCGCCAGGTACAAAGTTGCGCATCGAGGTTCTGCAGCAGGAGCATTCGTTGTCAAGCAGCCCGCTTCGAGAAGCCCTGAACCGGCTCGTAGCTGAAGGACTTGTGACGGCGGACGACAACAAGGGATTTCGCGCGGCCGCCGTGTCCGCCGAAGACCTCAAGGACATCACCAATTTCAGGCTGCTGGTTGAGCCCGCTGCGCTGGCGCAATCTATCGCCAACGGAGACGGCGAGTGGGAGGGGCGCATCGTCGCAGAGTTCCATCAGCTCGAGCGCCTGCGCAAGCGTGTGGTTTCCGGAGGCGACTGGCCCGACGAAGAATGGACCGAGCGTCACAAGCTCTTCCATATGGCCATGCTCTCAGCTGCGGAGTCGCCGCGCCTGCTCGCGCTGTGTTCGAGCCTATTCGATCAGTCGGAACGCTATCGGCGTTTTTCGGTCATGAACCGGAAAGAGCCGCGCAATACGGACGAGGAGCATCGTCGTATGATGGAAGCGGTTCTTGACCGGAAGTCGGAGCTCGCCTGTGCGATCCTCCGGGACCATATCGCGCAGACCGCGCGGAACGTCATGCTGATCAATAGCGTCCAGGACGCGTAAGCGTTCTGGCTGCACGCGTTTTCCTTCGGGCGTTCGCCCTGAATTCTCCCCGCGGCCACGGTGACCCTCACCATCGCGCCATTCGCGCGCCATCAATTCCTCGCTTGTAGACCGAACGCTCCCACAGCGCTTTCTCTTAATTTGTGCACAAAGCAGTCTTAGTTTGCGCACAAACCAGTCAACTAATCCTAGCTGGTCTGCGCAGTGAAGCCGCTGCGGAATTTCGTTGGCATCAGGGAACATATCTACTTGCACAAAAACATCTTTGTGCACAAAACGGTCCCACAATGAACCGGAGGAAGACGATGGCATCGAGCGACAGCCCACAGTTGGGGCAGCAGGTCAGGCCGATTAGCGGTCAGGATGCATTCAGGGAGAGTTTTGAACCAGCGGCTTTGAATGAAGACAACAGCATCGCCGATCGCGCCGCGTCGGCGGAAATGAAAGCTGCGGCATCGATGCCGCCGCTGTCGAGGGGTTACACGACCCTCACTGTTCTCATCGTTGCCTACATCATTTCATTGGTAGATCGGCAGGTGATGTCGTTGATGGTCGCGCCGATTAAGCAGACCCTTCATATTAACGATGTCCAGATCGGTCTTCTTCAGGGGTTCTCGTTTGCGCTTTTCTATTGCATCCTCGGTCTGCCACTTGGGCGGGCTGCCGATCGCAGCAGCCGGCGCGTACTTATCGCCGTGGGGATGGCGTTTTGGAGTGCCGCGACGATCGCTTGCGCTTTCGCGCACAGCTTCACGGAATTGTTCGTCGCTCGGATTTGCGTCGGCATTGGCGAAGCTGCGCTCGCGCCGGCTGCCTATTCCCTACTCGCCGACCTGTTCCCGCCGAAGCGGCTGATCCGCGCCAACGCGTTATTCTCGATGGGCGCTATGCTGGGCGGCGGCCTTGCGCTCGTGGTCGGGGGCACGGCGCTCGACTACGCTATGAAATTCTCAGGACTGTTGTTCGGCGGGCAGTTTCAGCCATGGCAACTGGTGTTCATCGCGGTTGGTCTGCCCGGAATCCTGCTCACAGCCGTGTTGCTCGCGCTCGTGAAGGAGCCGAAGCGTCTGGACGACACGCCGATCCCTTCCATCCGTGAAGCCTGCAGCCAGCTGTGGACTCTACGCGGTCATTTAGTGCCGTTATATACATGCGCGACATTGTTGGCAATCGTCACGTTCGCCAATTTGGGCTGGCTGCCGACGCACTTCATCCGCGTATTTCACATGACCGCCACCGAGACCGGACTGAGCCTAGGTATCGCGCTAATGGCCGGATGCGTGGTTGGCGCATATTTCGGCCCATCGCTGACCAGCATGCTATTGCGCCGCGGTCATAGAGACGCGCATATGCGCACGGTGCTCATCGCTTCGCTCGTCATCATCGCGCCTGTGATGGGTCCGCTCCTGGCCAACCGCTATGCGGCGTTGTTCGCAGCCTTCCTGTACTACGTCGTGCAAAACTCGTACTTCGGCGCCATCACAGCGTCGGCCCAATCCGTCACGCCAAACCGAATTCGCGCGATCAACTCCGGCATTTTGTTCCTCGTCATGAATTTGTTCGGCTTGGGCGGAGCTTCGGTCATCGTCGCCTGGGTTGCCGGTAACGTGTTCGGGGGCGGTCCTGAAGCGATCGGTCATTCAGTTGCGCTGGTCAGCGCTGTTGCCGCGGTTGCATCCGCGGTCGTCGCACTGTCAACGATGAAGCGCTATCGTCAGCCGTCGGGCATCATTAATATTAAGGAGAACGTGTGATGTCATTGGAAAACAAAGAGGGCTTCGCGAACCTCGATTCTCGCGCGCTCGCTCCTGCAGATGGCTACCGGCTCGTCGTGGTGGGCAGTCACGGCGGCATCGGGTCGGCGTTGTGCCTAGCCGCTGAGGCTAACGGGATGCAGGTCGTGGGGCTAGATACGGAACAGGCGATCCGCGAAAAGCCGGCCGCATTCGCTGGACCAGCTATCCACGTGGACGTGCGCGACGAAGCGTCGATCGCGGCGGCCTTTAAACAGGTCGGCGAGTTGCACGGTCAGATCGATGGACTCGCCTATGTAACAGGGATCGGCATTCCGCCTACGCCTGCGGTGGATCATCAGATCGGGCAGTGGGACAAGACGATGGAGGTAAACCTCCGCGGTGCATTCCTGACTGCGGTGAGCGCACGGCCATTGCTGAAGCCTGATGCTTCGGTTGTGTTCGTCTCGTCGGGTCTTGCGATTCAGGCGGAGGCCGGTTTCGCCGCCTACAGCGCATCTAAAGCGGGCCTGCTTGCGTTTGCGAAAACGCTTGCAAAAGAATGGGCGCCGGTACGTGTAAATTCCGTCGCTCCGGGCCTCGTCAATACCGCCTTTCTGGCCGGCGGGAGCGGGCAAGGCAAGGCTGTCAATGGGACCGTCGAGGACTGGTTCGGACCCGAGCGGGCTCGCGCCATCTTGGAGACCATTCCGCTGAGGCGGATTGCCGTCCCCGACGATGTTGTCGCGCCGATGCTTTTTCTCCTTGGGACGGGTTCTCGGTTTGTAACTGGGCAGACCCTGCACGTGAATGGTGGAAGGCTGTCGCTCTAACGGCATCATTTTTCAGGAATCCAATAGCATGAGTATTATCAAATGTAACGAGCTGCTCTACATCCGGCGCAGTGTGCCGGACGTCACGCAAGTCGAGACATTTCTCAATCGATTCGGTCTTATCACGTGCGCGAAGCAGGGCGAATCCGTGTACCTGCGGGCCACCGATCCGGTTCACCACTGCTATATCCTAGAACAGGGTCCCGCCCGCCTGCTGGGGTTCGCTTTCCTGGCCAAGAGCGAGGCGGATCTAAGAACGCTCGCCGCGGGCACCGGCGGTGACGTGGAAGAGATCACCGAGCCGGGCGGCGGTCTGCGGGTGCGCCTGAAAGAGCCGAATGGCTATGACGTGGATGTAGTTTACGGGATCGCTGTGCCCGAGCCGATCAAGGTGGAGCGTCAGGCCGTCAACACCGGCCGCGAGCCGACGCTCCGTGCTGATGAATTGCTGCGATTGCCTCGTGGCCAGGCCACGCCGGTCAAGCGCATCGCCCACGTTGTATTGGGTACGCCACTCGTCGAAGAGACGGCCAAATGGTTCCGTGAAACGCTCGGGATGCTGCCCTCTGACGAGGTCTTCCGCACGGCGGGCGGTGAGCAGATCGCGTCCTTCCTTCGGGTGGACAAGGGTCCGGAGCACGTCGATCACCACGCCTTTCTGCCGATGCGTTCGGCTGTCGCCGGCTTCCAGCACGTTTCATTCGAATCGCAGGATATCGATGCCGTCATGGCGGACCATCATTACCTGAAGTCGGTGGGCTATGAACACTTATGGGGTATCGGCCGTCACTTACTCGGAAGCCAGCTCTTTGATTACTGGAACGATCCGCTAGGATATGCACACGAGCATTGGGCCGATTCGGACCGCCTCTCGGCGAGTGCGATTACTGGAGTATGGGAGGCCAAGGAAGGTATGGTCACACAGTGGGGCGAAGGCGCGAGTGAGCGGTTTCGCCATAACGTGAAGCCGTGATACGAAGTGCGAGCGGTCGCCGTTTATAGAGCGGCGCGCGTTTCGTTACTGCAAGAGCGCCGTTCAGCGTTGACAGGGACTG
Organism: Caballeronia sp. NCF2; assembly: GCF_023631205.1. NCBI lineage: Bacteria > Pseudomonadati > Pseudomonadota > Betaproteobacteria > Burkholderiales > Burkholderiaceae > Caballeronia > Caballeronia sp. NCF2. The sequence continues at coordinate 117,762 of NZ_JALQDN010000073.1, forward strand.
CAGCGCTGAGAGCTCGCCATTAAAAGCGAGCCGGTGCTTGAGTGCAGGTTCAGCTTCTCATCCAGGCGCGGCCCCAGCTATTGAGCGTGCGTTCACCGTGAGGCCACACTCCAGGCTTGTCACCAACCGCGACGCGAGCAAGCTCCGCTGAAAATTCCATGCGATTCCCGTCCGGGTCGGTGACCATGAAGAAAAGGTTGTTGCCTGGTCCATGACGACCCGGTCCAAAGAAAATGGGCACGTCGATCGTCGCAAACCGGTCGCCCCAATCGCGGATATCATTCCACTCGTTCGTCTCGTAGCAATGGTGATCCCATTCGTTCCTTGAGCCTTGGAAGAAGGCAAGACTATGGTGTTCATCGTCGGAGCGGAGGAATACCACTGCGACGCCGCCCTTGTCATCCACTACTTCGTCAGAGATAGAGAACCCGACGGTATCGGTGTAGAAGTTCACAACGCGTTCGAGTTCGGTCGTTTGAAAAACAGTGTGCTGCAGCCGGGCGGGAAGACCGTCGCGACTAGCGACTGATGCCGCGTCGGAAATCTCAAGTCCAAACGCCATCCGGCGACCTTGGGGATCAGCAATGACGAATGCGCCCGGCTGAAACAGCGGGGCGGTCAGAGGTTGGCAGGCTAGCCCATGATTCTGCAGTCGCATACGCAGCGCGTTGAGTTCCTCCTGATTGCGCATCGCGTAGCCGAAATGCGGCTCCTGGCCTCTTGAACGCGCGGAGATCTCCATCGCGCGGTCCCGTCCGACCAAGACAAGCCGATTATGGTCCGCTCTCCCCACAGAGGTCATCTGCATCTGCGATGTATAGAAGTCGGCGAGCCGCATAGGGTCGTCCGACACGACGTGGAGGTGATGCAGGCGCGCGGGCGTGTTTTGCTGAAGCGAAAAAGTCAACTGACCCTCCTGTTCATGTCCCTGAAGCGTTTCAAGCCGATCTGTCGGTCATCGCACTTCATCGACGACGATGTTTCTCAGCGTGCCGACGCGCGAGATCTCGACCTCTACGACATCGCCCGGCTTCATCCACAGCGGCGGATCGCGAAACGCTCCGACACCGCCGGTCGTGCCTGTGATGATCACATCGCCCGGCGAGAGCTCGGTGAAGACCGAGCAGTACTCGATCAGCCGTGCGACGTCGAAAATTAGGTCATTCGTGAATGCTTCCTGGACAATCGCCCCGTTCAGACGGGTGACCAGCTTAAGGGACGATGGGTCGCCCACTTCATCGGGCGTGACGAGGTAAGGACCGAAGCCGCCCGTGGCGGGGAAGTTCTTGCCGGGCGTGAACTGGATCGTATGTTTCTGCCAGTCGCGCACAGTGCCGTCGTTGTAGCAGGCATATCCTGCGACGTGTTGCAGCGCGTCGGCCTGCTTCACATGCCGTGCCCGCTTTCCGATGACGACCGCCAGTTCGCCTTCGAAGTCGAGCTTCTCCGAGACGGTAGGGCGCACGATGGGCCCCTCGTGGCCAGTTTGCGAGTCGGCCCACCGCGTGAAGATCATAGGATGCTTTGGGACTTCGCGCCCTGTCTCCTGCACGTGCGACAGATAGTTGATCCCGACGCAAAGGATCTTTTGCGGGTCCAAAATCACCGGCAGGAGCTTGACGTTTGCAAGCTCGAGCGTAGCGTCGGCGCTCGCAGCCCAACCACCGAGGTCGGACAACGTGTCCTTCTGCAGCGCTTCTTTTAAGGTCGCGCCGAATCGCGATGCCAGCGGTCCGGCATCGATGATGCGCGTGCCATCGAGCAAGCCCCATGACACCGTACCATTGTGTTCAAAGCTAATCAATCTCATGTTTTTCTTCCAGGAATGACAGACGTATGCTAAATTTTTGATGGGGCTGGCGTCAACAGAATTATTGCCATTCGAGAGATTTTTCCGCGAGCTCGAAAACGTGTCACTGGGCGTACGCCCCTAGAGTTTTTTTTTCTTAGGACACCGTTTCTTACGATAAAAGAGTAATCAATGCTGCGGTTTTGAGTATTACGCGGCGGGCGACGCCACGTGAATGCAGATACACACGGAGGAGATTGAGATGGCGCGACGACTCGAAGGGAAGGTGGCTGTCATAACCGGGATTGGCAGCGGCATGGGACGGGCTGCCGCGATTCTATTCGCTGCAGAAGGGGCGAAAGTGGTGGGATGCGACATCGACGGGGAAAGCAGCAGTGCGACGATCGATGCGATTCGCGACGCTGGCGGGAGCGCTGTGGCGCTTGCTCCATGCGACCCTTCCGAGGCCGATGAGGCTCAGGCGCTGGTTGACTGCGCCGTGGCGAGTTATGGGGCCGTCGACATCGTCTACAACAACGCTGCGAAGGTGCACTTTGCGCCCATCGAAGAGATGACCATCGATATGTGGCGTGGCACGATGAAGGGCGAACTCGATATTGTGTTCAATGTGTGCAAGGCCGCGTGGGGACATCTCAAGGAGCGGGGCGGGTCGATCATCAACTGCGGATCGGTATCCGGAAAAATGGCCTATGAGGTGCTTCCCGCGCTCGCGCACTCCGCGGGCAAGGGCGGTGTCATTGCAATGACGCGACACCTAGCCATGGAAGGTGGCAAACATGGCATTCGAGTCAATAGTATTTCACCTGGGCTTGTGAAGACCGCGGCTACCGCTGCGCGCATGGAAAACCCTGCATGGTTCGAGCCGATGAAACGCAAACTGATGTTGAATGGACGCGTCGGAACGCCCGAGGACGTCGCGTATTGCGCGCTATACCTCGCCAGCGACGAAGCCGGCTGGGTCACGGGCGCCGACTTCGCTATCGACGGCGGTACGACTGCATGGTGAGGTGCGGCACTTCGCATGTTGCGATGGCGATCTAAGATCGCCGCGGTGCTGACTTCGCTGAACGGGCACTCCGGTGTCATTTGTCGACAACTGCCCGCATCCCCCGGCGGGCGGCCGTCGGCTTAATGAGCGGCGCGGAAGCCCGATCATGATCCACAACGGGCGGTTCGCCGAGGCACTGCCCGAGCTTAGAACTGAGCCATTTGTGCAGTGCTCGAATCGGTCGCGCACCGGCCGGGCTGGTACACGTACCGCGAAAAGATGCTGCGCGGGTTCGTGCGCATGCAGGCGGAGGCCTCCGGGATCGAACTTAATGGCGAAGTGCCGTCGCAGCCTCAGCGCATGTACGTCCCGGCCAATCTACGCAGCGGCTATCGCGAATCACGCGTCCCGAACTCCGTAAAGCTGCGTGACGATCGCAAGAAAAAGTGACGTCATGTCCGGTGCCGGTGGTTGGCGAAGCTTTTCGGCAAAATAGCCAATGTGAGCCGTGAGGTTTTTTTCACGTTTGCTGTCACGGCCGCTATGAGCTTTCAGTTTCTATGACACGTCGAAGACCTGTTCGTGACGCACAAAGTGAAAAACACCTCAGAATTCAAAGACCAGGTATTTCACTTTCTGTAGCACCCGACAGAGTCCAGCTAAGTGAAAAACCGCTGACACGGTTAGTGAAAGATCCGGACGGGTGCCCCTCCCTCTACGGGCGGTTGACATCCACGACTGACCCACTCCGGTCAGACGACCGTCTCCAAAGCGGTCAGTCAGTCGAATCGAGGTTGTCGGAACTGGAGTGCCATAAAGCGGCCGTTGGCGAACTCACCTGATCGGCCATGAGCGGTCCTTGATCTCTCCCAAGAACCCGACGTTCCGGCGGCTGAAATAGACTTCCGCCACGACGTTCATACAGTACTCGATTGCGGGCGATTTGTTCAGCGTGCCACACGGGCGGAGTTTCAGCAGTTATTTCACCATTCGCCGACATCCCATACAGACGAAGCTTAAGGTCTCCGTCTCTGAAGAATGCTTACAAAGGGCTCTGTGGCGAAACGCACATATCTATTCCCTTTCTAATTCGACAGGCTTATGCGACGCTGTCGCTCGCTTCGATAGACTGAAATCGCACCGTCAAAAAACGTCGTGACCGCCGCATGAACTGCACAAAGATGTTCCTCAAATTCTCCAATGCGTACGGCGAGAAAGCTTTCCGTGAACTCCTCCACACTTTCAGCGTCGATCGGCGCTGTTTTCCCCGATTTCACCGATAGCGCTTGAGCAGAATGCAGCATTGCGAGATTATCAAAAACTTCTTCTGAGTACGAGCGATGATGAATAATCGCATTTCGCTCTTCGCGATGACTCATGCATGCTTTTCTTAGCGCCTTCAAAGGCTGCACTAGACCGGCGCGAGCAACGTGTTCATTCGTCACTATCATCTCGTGAGCGATCGAGCCATCGGCGATACCTAAATCGAGGAGCTTACCGACAAAGATCATGACCCTGTCGTAGACGGTCGCACTTCGAATTAAATAGTTTTCAATTGCGAATCCAATCTGCTCGGCCGGTGTGAAATTTGGAATATCGAGCGTCAATTGCCGAACATTGCGGAGTATCTCTATGGAATACGCTGCCTTCCTGAGAGCCGCTGTCACCACGGCGAGGCCTTTGCCGCACGCAAATATGTAGTTCTCAGCTTCCGATCCGATCGGCAACTCTCGAGAGTTTTCTGAGAGCTTCAGATTTCGCTTTTGCAACGGACTTTCCTCGTCGAGCAATATGACTGAGAAAATTTCATGTTCAAACTCAATCAAGCGGTCCTCCTAAGTTGCGTTGATGAAATACGATAATAACCTAGCATTTTCGTCTGCACTCTTGCTAAAGGCCGTCGATAGCCCGCTAAGGACGACCGTCCGCTCGGGCCGGTTGAACGAGGTCGCCAACGTCAGCTTTATGGGTGCTCCAGTCTGCAAAACACTGGTTCGACTGGCTAACCGCTTTGGAGAAAGCCGTCTGACCGGAGGAGTGGGTCGGCTTGATGCGTTCGCCGTCGGTCTGGGCGCCGGGGCGACACGGGGTACAGTCGGCCATGGCCGGTCACTCGACTTCACTCGTGGGTTGCCATTTCACGTTGGCCTCGACAACGGATCTTCCGCGCCGATCGCGGCCGGCGTATCTGCAGCCTTTGCTTGGAGCATTATCACAGTGGATTCGATTGGAACTACGCGTACTTGACTTCTAAGGGCTGCCACTATGAATATCAACACGACAAGGCCTAGGCCGTCCATCCATCCAGCGGACCTCCGACATCGGGCTTCTCCAGATGTCGGCTGATCCCCGCGTCAGCAGATAGGTGTGATCCCGCTATGCCCGACATCAGATCTGCCTGGCTTTACGCGGACAGCGTTTCCGAGCAACGTCAAATAACGCTTGCGGCGCTAGGTTCGTTCGAAAATCTTGTTGCTCTAGCAAAAGATGAAATTGTCCACGTTCGTGTGCGCGCGTGCCAAGGACGCGAATCTGGTCTTACGCAATGCATTCAGCCCATCTTCTCGTTCGAACTTCCGAACGCTGGCGATCCCCTCTTCAATGGGCCCTACGGCTATCGAGCCCAATACTGGCAGAGTCCGTTGGACGGCCTGAAGGCAAACGCCGCGCTCATCGCCGCCTTAACACCCAAACTGCTTGCTGTCGTTGACATCGATGTTGAACCTCAGCTCGCCAAGATCAACGTATGCTCTTCGCTGCGCGCCACTTCGGCCAAGTTTTGGATGCAGGAGATTCCGTCACTGCTGCTGAGTCCGACGCATGATCTCAACGTGAAGCGCTGGTGTGACGAAGCCCAACAAGGCATACATTTGGCGCAATGGGGTCTTTCGGCTCCCGAAGTACAGAAATTCGAGATCAAAGGTGCTTTGATCGACCCTTACGGGAATGAAGTCGTTCCAACGCGGAAGATATTTCGTCACTTTGACATTCACCACTATGGCTTCTCATAGCCGACCGCTTGCGATTCGCGTAGATGATGATTCTGCCAACGGGCGAGCAGGGCAAGAAATTCGTGCCCGGAAGCATGGCTTCTTCGGATCGTCGGTTGCGATGGATGCGACCTCCGGCACTCGGATGTCCCTTGGACCTTGAAACCCGTCGATTACCGTGGGTGGCACCCAACGGCCGTAGTGGGTCGTCTTCGGCCGACCGCGTCAGGCGCGCGTTGGATCGCGCAAAGGAGGCTCGCGCAGAGCGACGCGATCAGCCGCAAGGCTCGCCTCCGCCGCACTCTCGGAGGCGGCCAGTTAATGAGATTCAGCAAAGCTCAATGTCCGACGCTCGAACCGGCGCGACTGGCCGTACACAGACCGGTGCCCCGAATCGTGCGCGGTCCCAAGCATTCGCCAATTCGACTCTTCGAGCACGCTGACCACTTCGTTCAACAGCACGTCTGTCCGGTTAGTGACAATGCGTCCGCATTGGCTCGACGATATTCCGCCGCTCCTTGCTGTGTAAAAGATTATCCTCGAATTTTCTTTGTCGGCAAGTTCGTTGTACGGAATCGGCAGTTTTGAAACTTCCTCAGCAAGCGCGAAACCCTTCGCCTCCGTTTTCCCGCTGTTCACGTCGAGGTTCAATTGATCGAGACTCGAGTAGCCGTTGGCCCAAGAAGGTAACGCGTAATAGTGGGCTGGACAGTTTCCGAGTCTTTCCGGTGCATCTTTCGGGCGCGAGATATTGCTGATGATGACGTCTGGTCGTATGACGGGAATGAATTTAAGCGCCTCGCTCGTCGAACCGACGTGAAATGTTTCGATACCGATCGATCTAAGAAAACTTAATTCGCGCGCGTTGTTGTCGGGATTTTGATCTACCCATAATAGTCGGGTTCCGGCGATCGCTCGCGCGGAATTTAGGGCTCGCGCTAGTGCGCCACGGGCGGCTGTGGCATCAATTTGCATTTCGTCATCCGACTTATTACCTTCGAATTTTTTAATCAACCGATCGACCTCGTTCTCAGCCTTCTCTCGGTCAATCTCGACTCCGAGGATTTTCAAGTGGGTTATGTCATTCAGCCAAAATTTCAAGTAGGGAGCGATGTGGTTCCAATTAACTGCGATAGCGGCTACAATAAGAATCGCTAGCATAAAAATCCCCGTTTTCCGCGCCGCATCCAGGTATATCAGATATCGCTCAACCGGGGAGTTTCGGTGTTTCGTCCTTGCTTCTCTGCGTTGGAACTCAGGCATCTGCGCTCCTTACAGGTGGTGGTCCACTTCGTTTCGCTTCCTTGTGCGCCCAAAGCTAATAAAAGCGTAGGTAAGATGAGTTAGGTTGTGTAGATCGGATTACTCAAATGTGGGGTAACGCACTAAGCTGTGGGCTTAGCACGACAGGCCATGGGTTCGACCGACTCGCGTCAGAGCGTGGGCGCTTGATTCCCGGACGACGGACAGCAGAACGTCGGCTATGCGCCTGAAACGCGCCATCTAGGTACTTGAGGATCGAACGTCGCCAACGGGTCGGGTAGCGTCATCCCCGTCCTCCGCCTCATCGCCGGTGAGCGGCCCGTGGAATTCTGTGCCCAAACGGCCTTTCGTCAGCGCGCGCTCCCGACCGTCAGCGGCCGTTGGTACTCGTGTGCGATGCAAGGATAAATAAGAGCCGACGGGCTGATTTGATTGCACTTTTTCAGTAACGCCGTCACGATGATGCGAAAGTGCCCGACGTCTTGCCAACGAAAATGAAATTCCACGCTGGTCGCAGGGCCCCGGACGTCCACGAGCGCCGGTCGAGGTTGATATCGACTTCAATCAGCAAGCCCTCATCGCGCCTCGGTCAATGGCTGCTTTGCGGCGAGCGAAAACGACATACCGTCTCGAGCGTTCACATCGGCAGCGCGATCCGTCGACGTGCCGACCACTTGCTCCCATGCGGCAAGCGGCATGGACGGCGAGCGAAGCGTAAATGACCGAGAGTGGCTGAAACGGACGTGGCCTTCGCCGACGCTGAATAACCGGGGCGCTAACGTCGGCGGCCTAAACATGACCATCGGCAAGACGTTGACGAATCCGAGGGATGCAACGTATTGCCGAAAGCCCCAGGTTCTCGGGCCGTGCCGTATCGAACTCGATTCGAGCACGGCGTGCGGTTAACTCGGGCGGCTACGCATTCGTAATCTCAGAACGGCTTCGTGGGCAGATATTTCCCGTCCAGTGTGATCACCGCCCGATGGCCGCCTTCCGGATCGTCGACCTTCTTTATGTCGAGCTTGAAGTTGATTGCGCTAATAATGCCATCGCCGAATTCCTCATGTACCAGCGCCTTGAGCGTCGAGCCATAGACTTGCACCATCTCATAGAACCGGTAGATCGTCGGGTCAGTGGGCACGCCGCCCGGAATGCTGCCGCGCACTGGAATGGTCTGCAGGGCGCGCGTGGCGTCCGGGCCGAGGCCGAGTTTGTCGGCCACAACTTTCGCAGCATCCGGCGGCAGGGGATGCTGTCCGAGAAGCGCGGCGGTCACGAAGGCAATGCTGAGTCCGGTGCCTTCGGTGAGTTCTCTGAAGGTCAGATTTTTCTCGATCTTGGCGTCGATGATTAAGGCGGTGAGCGCTGCACGCGCGTCCTGGCTGTATTGGGACTGAGGCATGATGTATCTCCGGAGGTGAGGTGGAATTGCTACTCAGGCGGCAAGGTTTGCGCGGGCTGGTTCTGCGCATGCGTTCGGATGTCTCGAGAGCGAGACGAAACGGTGGGTGGCACCATCGAGCGCGTCGATGGATCCGGTTTCGATGTCATACACCCAGCCATGGATCGCGAGGACGCCTTGCTCGATCGCGAGCCGCACGTAGGGATGAGTCTTGATGTTGGCAAGCTGGGCGATGACGTTCTCGCGAATCATCGAGTCGATGCGGTCGCGTTCGCTCGAATGCTTGCGTGCTTCGTTCACGACCCGCGCCGAATCCGCATACTTGAGCCAGCTCCGGACCGACGGCATGTGATCCATGCAGGCGCATGTCGCGATTGCAGTCATGGCGCCGCAGTCGGAATGGCCGCAAATAACGATGTCGGTGACGCCGAGTCCCGCGACGGCATATTCGACGGTCGCGGTCACGCCGCCCGGTTCCGGACCATGAGAAGGAACGATGTTGCCGGCATTACGGATGACGAACAGGTCGCCCGGTTCACGCTGCGTTACGAGTTCGGGCACGAGCCGGCTATCTGAACACGAGATAAACAGGGTGCGGGGATTTTGGCTCGTGGCAAGCCTCCTGAAGAGTTTCGTGCGCTGCGGGAAGGCTTCTCGCTGAAACCTGAGGAATCCGTCGATGATGTCTCGCATCTTTCACTCCGCTATTGTGAACGGTGGCTCGATGAGGTGAATGCTCGACGGTTTCGGCTATAGTGTCCAAGACCGGTTTCCTATCCGAGCTATAGGGAAGACCAATACCGAAGGACTCGCAACCATGCTGCTACGTCATATCCGGTATCTGCTGGCCGTAGCGGAGCATCGCAATTTCACGCGCGCCGCGCAGGCCCTGCACGTATCTCAGCCCACGCTCTCCCAGCAGATCCGGCAACTCGAAGTAGCCCTCGGCGCGCTCTTGCTGGATCGGACCGGGCGTTCTATTCGCCTGACCGACGCAGGGGAGGCCTATGCGAGCCACGCGCGGCGTGCGCTGCAGCAACTCGATTCCGGCAAGCGCGCCATTGCTGACGTTCAGGACCTCAGCCGCGGCGTTCTGCGCATCGCAGCAACCCCGACGTTCACCGCTTACTTCATCGGACCGTTGATTGAGGCATTCAACCGTCTGCATCCGAACATCATGATGACCTTCACGGAGATGCCGCAAGATCGGATGGAAGCCTTGCTTTCCGACGACGCGCTGGACGTCGGAATCGCATTCGACACGGTCTCTAATCAGGAAGTCGAGCCGCAGATACTTTTCGTCGAGGAGCTGGCGCTGACGATCGGCAAGACGCATCCTCGAGCAAAACGGCGGCTTCGCATGACGCTCGACGAACTTAAGGACGAGCCGCTGATCTTGTTGAACGGAGAATTCGCGACGCGCCAATACATCGACCATTATTTCCGCGAGAACGGCGTGGCGCCGCGGCTTGCAATGGAAGTCAATTCAATTAGCGCCGTCATCGAAGTCGTCAGCCGCAGCGCACTTGCTACGCTGCTTCCAGCCGCGATCACGCGGCAGCATCACGAGCTGTGCAGCGTCCAACTTGAGCCTGCACTGCCGCAGCGGACGGCCGCGCTGCTGCTTCGCAAGAGCGGGTATAGAAGCGCGGCGACACGGGCTTTCGTGGCTTTATCGGCGCTGCAAAGCGATGCCGAGCGTGTCGCTGGGAAGCGGGTCACCCGGAGCAAACGTCCTAGTACCGAGTGACGGCTCGCCTCTTATGGAAGTTGGTTCGACATTTCGGCGACAATGCGACGAAGGAAGATCAGGCGGGTTCAAACTCCGAAGATTAACAAAAGCTTTAAGCAAACTGCTTTTCGCATACAATCTTCAGAATGTATGTATCGAGAGCGATGATGATCAAGCGGTGGGTTCCGGATATCAAAGCGCGCAAGGGTCCGATCTATCAGCGCATTGCCGATGCGATGGCCGCCGACATCTCGCATGGAACGCTAAATCGGGGCGACCGGCTTCCACCTCAACGAGCTCTGGCGGCGGCGATCGGCGTCGACTTTTCGACCATCAGCCGCGCCTATGCGGAGGCACAGCGGCGCGGCCTTATCGATGCGCGCGTCGGCCGTGGCACATTCGTCCGCCATTTGCGCGACCGAGCGCCCACGCCGTCGTCCAATGCATCGACGGATTTCATGGTGAACTCGCCGCCCAACGTGTTCGAGGGCGAAGCTGGCATTACTCTCTGGAACGAGGTGTCAAGGACGACGGTCGCACTCGATGCCAAAGCATTCATGCGGTATCAGCCACCGGCGGGAACGATCCACGACCGCGACGTGGGCGCGCAATGGCTGCGCCAGCGCCTGAGCGCGGTCTCGCCGGAGCAGGTGCTCGTCTGTCCAGGAACGCAATCCGCGTTGCTCGTCGTCGTCATGATGCTTGCTGCAAAGGACGACGTCCTGTGCGTCGAGAACCTCACTTATCCTGGCATCATTCTCATCGCGCGCTATCTTGGAATCCGCCTGGTAGGTGTCGAAATGGACGATCAGGGCGCGATTCCCGAATCTCTGGACGAGGTGTGCAAGGAACATCGGGCGAAGGCATTCTACTGTATGCCGACTTTGCACAATCCCACCACGCGGAGCATGTCGCTGAAACGCAGGATGGCGATTGCCAGCGTTCTGTCACGCCATCGCGTCTCGCTGATCGAGGACGACAACTATTGGCCGCTTCTCGCTGAGCGTGGCAACGAGTTGCCGCCGCTTTCAAGTTTCTTGCCCGACCAGTCTTTCTATCTTTCGGGTCTCTCCAAATGTCTCACGCCGGCGCTGCGAATTGCCTATCTGGCGACGCCGGAAAAGTCTTTCGCCGAGCGTGCTGCTGTCATTTTGCGTGCGACCGCGTCGATGGCGTCGCCCCTGAGCGCTGCCTTAGCAACCCGATGGATCGAAGATGGCACCGCGTCAAACTTGCTTGCCGCAATCTGCCAAGCGGTCGCAGCGCGGCAGTCGCTGGCGCGGGACATCTTGCCCGAACAGACGAAACACACGGACGTGCGAGCGTTCCACACCTGGCTGATACTGCCGAAAATCTGGACCCGAGCGGCCTTCGCCGAGCGGCTTCGAGTCGATGGCATCAACCTCGCCTTGAGCGATGCTTTTTGCGTCGGCGTCGCAGAGGAGGCCGTGCGCCTCTCACTGGGTGGGCCGCCGACCATCGGCGATTTGAAATTCGGCCTCGAAAAGATCGCATCGCTGCTCCGTTCCGACCTAACGGAGCCCAGCGTCATCGTGTGAGGTCGGCGTGCGATAAGTACGCCCGCCTCCCCGGATGCGCGATGCTCTATCGATGCGGTCCGGCTGCAGTCGTCGTTTGCCTGGACGAAGAGAAGGGATATCGGTCTCGCGTCCGCTCCGCATCCACAAGCGGCGAAGACGTTGCATTGCCCTACAGCGTCCGATGCTCTGCCATACCGCAGGCACCGCCGCCGTATACGTCCCCGAGTCAGTTCCGACTGGTTATGAGCGCTATTGCTCCTTTTTGCATGCGGATTAAGTCGACCTTTTCACGGACGAGGCGAGCTAAAGAATCTAAGGCGCATATCTGAAGGAGTGCCCGGTACGCCGGCACTTGGATGGTGCGAAGCAATGGTGTTCACTCTCTAGCGCAGCTGCATACAATCTTTCGATTGTACTCAATTCGCACTCTGGACAAGGTAGCACGGTCATCCATATAAGCGGGAGTGCTTTCGAAACATTATGAAAATGATTGCCTGCGTGACGCTTTGCCAGCATTATCGCGTCATGCTGTTGTATGTATCGATGAATGCATACAATCGGCCTTCTATCCAAACAACCGACGCTGCATGGACGGGAGCGAGCAATGAGGATCATGACCGATTTTATTGGCTATGCGTTGTCGCTGACGCTGACGTTGGCGCCGATTGCAGGACGGGCAGACGACGCGGTCGTCAAGATTGGCTTTGCGGCGCCGCTTACCGGACCGTCGGCGGCCGATGGCAAGGAAATGGAAAATGCCGCGCGGTTGGCAGTCGAAGATGCGAATTCACGCCATCCGACGCTCAAGGGAAAGGCTGTTCGATTCGAACTCGAACCGCAAGACGATCAGGGCGATCCTCGCATCGCTTCGCAGATTGCCCAGCGATTCGCCGACATCGGAGTGTCGGGCGTTGTAGGCCACTTCAATTCCACCTGTAGCATCGCCGCTGCGAGAACGTATTCGGCAGCCAACATTGCCCAGGTCAGTCCAAGTTCGACTAGCGCGTCCTATACGCAGCAGGGCTACAAGACGACCTTCAGGGTGGTGGGGCACGATGCCGTAGCCGGCGCGACGCTTGGCAACTATCTGGTCGATCAGCTGAAGGCTAAGCGAATCGCGATCATCGACGATCAGACTGACTTCGGGCGGGGCCTCGCCGACCGGGTCGAGACGACGCTGCGCGAGCGCCACGCGAACGTTGTGGCGCATGAATACGTGACTGATAAGACCATCGACTTTAGCGCCGTGCTCACTAGGCTGCGCGCCAAGAACCCCGATGTCATTGTCTTCGGCGGCTTCGACGCGCAGGCGGCTCAGGTGGTAAGACGGATGCGTAGTTTGGGTCTGACGGCGACGCTCGTCGGCGAGGGTTTCAACAATGAGATCTTCCTTGACCTTGCCAAAGGCGAGGGAGAGGGTTCGCTGGCCGTTCAGCCCGGTATACCGTTTTCGCAGATGCCCGGAACGGACTTCGTCAATCGTTATCGCACGCGCTTCGGTACGAATTTGAAAGGCTTCCAGGGGCCGTATGCGTACGACGCCGCGTCGGTGATCATCCAAGCGGTGCTTAAGGCTGAATCGAAGGATCCGGCCAAAGTGCTGTCTGCTGTCGCCGACAGCAGCATCAAAGGCGCTACCGGACCTATCGCATTTGATGCACGCGGCGATCTGGCCAGCGCTCCATACACGCTCTACAAGCTAGAAGGAAAAGACTGGCGCGACATCGACGTGATCCGAGCGAAACAATGACATGCAGGTTAATGCGCGTTGGCAAGCGAAGTAAGGTCTCGAACGCGGGAGGGGCTGAGACAGATGTCGGGCGAATCGAGGGTCGAGCAAAGCCGAGCGGTTTCGTTGGCATTCAGTGGGCTGGACAAAGTGTTCCTGCGCACGCGATTCGATGCCGCTGCCGCCGATGCCATCGCGACGGATCAAGCAGTTGCATCCGGCGCAAGCCTCCCGCTGAGCGGATTGATTCTGGCCGTGAAAGCGTGCTTCGATGTCGCCGGATGGGTCACCGACGCGGCTTCGGCCGTTCTATCCGACCAGCCTGAAGCGACGCGCGATGCACCGGTCGTTGCTGGGCTTCGCGCCGCCGGTGCAACATTGGTGGCGCACACCAACATGACCGAATTCGCCTTCGGCGCTCTCGGCATCAACAACACCACGGGTACGCCGGTCAGTCCGCTCGACGCCCACGGAGAACGGGTTGCCGGCGGATCGACTTCCGGCGGCGCCGTTGCCGTGGCAAGAGGTTTTGCGGACATTGCGCTCGGTACCGACACGAGCGGTTCGATCAGGATTCCGGCGGCGTTCTGCGGAATCGTAGGTTTCAAGCCTTCGACGAATGTGATCTCGACGCAAGGGTGCATTCCGCTGTCGACCACCTTCGATGCGCCAGGCTTCATTGCCCGCGATGTAAGCACCATTGTCAGGGTGGTAGAGGCGCTGAAACTTTATAGGACACGCGTCGTGCGGGTTCAGCCGACGAGGGAGCTCGAAGGGATCCGGCTGGCTCTGCCCGTGGATTTCGCCCTGAGTCGTTGCGATCCGACGGTCGTCGCCGCGTTCGAAGGGTGCGTCAATCGCCTTGCCAGCCTGGGTGCTTCGATCGTTGAGACTGACTTCATGGACCTTAGAGCGCCGTCGCGTATTGCCGCCGAAAGCGGGATCATCGTGGCGGACGCCTACGCTTGGCACGAACCGTGGATTCGTACGCGGCTGGCGCGTTACGACCCGCTCGTCGGGCCGAGAATATTGCGCGGTGAATCGATTCCCGCTTATCGATACCTGAAGGGCGCAGCAGCGCTCAAGCACGAAGCCAACGTGTTTGACGCAGAAATGGCGCACTACGATGCTCTTTTGACCCCGACAGTACCCATTGTTCCGCCTCGAATCGCAGACGTGACTGCGGACGAGACCGAGTATCTGCGTGTGAACGCGCTATCGTTCAGTCTCACCGAGCTTGCGAATCGCCTGGAGGCGCCGAGCATCGCCATGCAGTTCGATCCGGCCAGGCCGCGACCGTTCGGGCTGATGCTCACTGGTCGCCGGCATCGCGACATCGATCTGCTCTCCGTGGCACGCCGAGTCGAGGCGGCGCTATTGAAACCTTAATGCGAGATCCATCGAAGAGGAAACGGAAATGATCGTCAGAGACGTTGCATCCATCGTTGGAACGGCACGGCACGCCTCCGGAAAAGGGTGGGACAGCAAGCGGCTCATCGTCGCGAGCGATAACGTGGGATTTTCGGTCCATGACACCACGGTCTCCGAAGGAGCTGAACTCGAACTGGAGTATAAGCATCATATTGAGGCTAACTACTGTTTCGCAGGAGTAGGAGAGGTCGTCAATATTGCCACCGGCGAGACGCACACCATCCAGGCCGGATCTGTCTACGTTCTGGACAAGCACGACCGTCATATCGTGCGGGCAGTCAAAGGCGATCTTCGTTTGGTCTGCGTTTTCAATCCGCCTCTTGTCGGTGATGAAACGCATCGCGATGACGGCAGTTATGCGCCCTCGCGAGATCAGTAGCCCACCGCTCATCAACGCGGCTCATTAAGGCGGACGGGGCGCACTCATGTTCTTCGCAAACACCGACTACTTTTCTCCGACCTATGCTGTCGCACGCGATAAGTTTCGCGCCGCGGCGAGCGGCGCAGGGGCGGATCTACACGTCTACGATTACGATCGCTCGCCCGGGATCGAGGAGGAGCGTCTGAGCATCGACGTCGCGTGTTTAGGAAGCGCAACGAGCGGGCGCAAGCTTGTGGTCATCAGCGGAACGCATGGAGCCGAAGGCTACGCCGGCTCCGCGCTCCAGACCGCGTGGCTTCGGCTCTGTGCCTCGCGGCGAGAGCTCGACCACGTTGGCGTGATTCTCGTCCACGCACTTAATCCCTATGGTTTCTCGTATGGCGTTCGGACCAACGAGGACGGAATCGACCTCAATCGGAATTTTGTGGACTTCTCACGGGGCAGGCCGGAAAACCGGACCTACGACGAAGTGCATCGCTTCCTCAACGCGGACATTGCCGACGCGAATGAGTGTTCGAACGCCGAAGCAGGGCTCAGCGCGGCACGCGACCGTCTCGGAGAGGACGCGCTTTTTGATGCGATTGCACGCGGTCAATACGCGCACCCGGACGGCGTGTTCTTCGGAGGCACGCAGCGGACGTGGGAAAACCATACTCTGGAAAGAATTGTGCAGGCGCATCTTCTAGCGGCAGAGAAGGTGGCGGTGATCGACTGGCACACCGGCATCGGCGATTACGGCGAGGCATTTTTCCTGCCGTTCGCTGAGGCCGAATCCGATGCATACCGGCGGACCATGCAATGGTGGGAGAAGGATGGCCTGCCTGCTGGGCGTCCGCATGGACGCCGCTGCCCCCGCTACCGGGGTCTGGTGTTCGACGGCATCCGGAAGCTTCTGCCCGAAGCGGAAGTGGCAGGCGGCGTCATTGAGTGGGGCACGCGCGGACGCCAGCCGGGCGACCTGGCCATCCGGCAGGATCTATGGCTACGCCGGTTCGGAGATCGTTATCCGCGAGAGGCGGTCGTGCAAGTGCGCGCAGACCTGCTCGACTCATTCGTTCCCATCTCCTACGTCTGGCGCAATTCGGTGCTTTCGTCGGGCACCGAGATCGTCGAGAAGACCGTGGTTGGACTAACCCAATGGTAAGTTCTTTTGAGCAAGGATCGTTAGGAAGATGAGCAAGCCATTCCGGTTTGACCACCTCGTCGTGGCAGTGCACTCTTTAGAGGCGGCTGTGTTGGACTATCGGCGACTGGGCTTCAACGTGTCTACCGGTGGACGGCACACTCATGCGCCGACGCGCAATGCGCTCATCTACTTTCACGACGGCGCTTATATCGAGTTGATCGAATGGGTCAACCCGGCGAGCGGCGAGAAATGGTATGAGCGCCTGGCGCGACGAGGCGAAGGCGTCATTGACTTCGCGCTGTGCCCTGCGAATTTCTCCATAGAAACGCAACGGTCGGACAGACGCTACGATTTCTACAAAAGCGCTGCCGCGGGTTCGCGCGTTCAGGCGGACGGCGCGGAGATGCACTGGCTGCTTGGCTGGCCGACAGACGAGGCGCTTCCATTCCTCTGCGCTGATGTGACTGCGAGACACCTTCGCGTGCCTGAGGGAGACTGCCGCGTTCATCCGAATGGCATGCTCGGAATTCGCAGCGTTTCGGTTCAGGTACTCAATCTCGACAAGGCGGTGCAACGTTATGAACGCTTGCTTCTGTCGACTGCTGAGCGCATTGATCTTCCCTGGCTGGAGGATGCGGGTCTCGAGGCCGCTTCTTTGATTGTCTGCACGACGCGGATCCTCCTTGTATCGCCGAGAACCCACAGTAAGGTGGACATCGCGCAAGCTCTGGCACGCGATCTGTCGACCTATGGCCCGAGGGTGTATCGCGTTGCACTAGCGCATGACCGGCAGAATGCTCCGCCGACAATGCCGCTCGATCTGACGCACGGTGCGCGCCTCACGACGCCCGAAACGGACGATGATATCGAATCGCAACTGCTCCCTCTTCACGCCGCGCGCTGATTACCGCGGCAGACGTTCCGCAAATCGGGGCGGCGTTGGGGCGACAGCCTAGCGTTCGTAAATGAATCGATATCGAGGGGAACAGATGAAAGCACTAGTCGTTTTCGCCCCACCCGGAAGCGCAATCGTTCAACGGGCAACTTAAGGAAAGCATCGTCGCGGCGCTTCAAGAACAAGGAGCCGACGTTCATGTTTCGGATCTGTACGCGATGGGCTTCGATCCGGTCGAAGGACCTAGACATTTCGAGCATCGCGCGCGGCCTGATGTCTTCGATGTACAGACAGAACAGCGCCATGCCTTCGACGAGCAACTGATGAGTGAGGACATACGCGCGGAAATCGCCAAGCTGCTGGAAGCGGAACTCGTCGTCTTCCAGTTTCCGATCTGGTGGTTCTCGATGCCAGCCATGCTTAAGGGATGGCTGGATCGTGTATTCGTGTTGCACTACATGGGCTACACAGTCCTGCCGCATTTTGCGACCTTCGGGATTTCAGCGTCTATACGCTACGCGGGTATATCAGCCGATGCGTCGCGTCTTGAGCGCTACAAGGCGGATTTGCGGGCGCATATTGCGAAGATCGACCAGATGACGCCGCTTCAGTTCAACGGCTGGCAAGACTGGGATGCGTTGGGTCAACTGAAGCCCGACGCGCCGAGCTTCAGTCCGTTCATGCGCCATACTTTTTGATCCGTGTGCGTAGGCTCCTCGTAACGCTGAAGTGGCCTCGACTTTCTGGCTGAATGTTGTCAGAGGCCAAGGCCGAGACTGGCGGTGGTTGTCTGGATGCCTCCGTGCGGTCAGAAAAATCCCGATCGCTTCCTTGATCCGCAAGTCGTTAATCCGCCCTGGGAGTCGAATGTTCAGAACGGCGGACGCCCGACAAAAGGCGGATAGGGCGAGTTTCACTGGTTACGAAGTCATTCGACTTAAATTTGCAAGTACAGGGATGCTATGCGGCCGAATGCCAGCTCGGGGCAACAAGTGCGCATGGTGGTCTTTGCAGTCACCGACCGGCACGTGGTTCAGAGGCGGCGCAGTCCAAGACATCGTATGCGCCTGCTTCAACGTGGTCGGCCAGGGCGCTCGCCAAGATCATCGCGTCGGAGTTGACCGGGCCTCCAGCGCCCCTCCGGGACGGGCGAAAGACATCCGCGCCGCGCATGACGGACTGGCCCGACAGAGAGCATATTCCGGCGCGCCGCGCTTTGCCTCTGCGCCATTTCTGATCCTCGTAATGACAAGCGGTGGAGTCATGCCACGACAGAGTCGCCGTTCGGGCGCTGAGTTCCGCGATGCGGATTCGAACGCAGTCATTCCTCGCCTGACTCTCGGCCGTTTGCGCGACCGCCTCTTTCCAGCGCCTTGTCACTTGATTGGTCCGTGACTTATAGCGCGGTGTCACCACGTTCAATCCCGCGCATTCGGGAAGCAGTCTTAGCCTCGCGAGCGTGTCCTGCCAGACAAGAAAGCCGTTCTCTCGATCATTCATTCCTGACTCCTCTGTGGCGACTGGTCAGCGTTTGATAAGAGCCGCTCCTTGCATGTTTTCACAAACAAAAGCTGTCGGTCTTTCAATCCCGCGCGCTGCTTGGGGCATGAATTTCAAAAAAAGTAGAGCGGCCGCGGATGTCTACAAGCGTCGCTCCCACATCGTGGGCAAAACGAACATCAGTCGAGGGGATTGACTTGCTTGTCACGGTGCCTCATCTTGGGCAGTGGAAGCGGCGCTCAGTCGCCATCGTTGCGGCGTCATGCCGGTCACTTTCCGAAACACGGTCGTAAAGTGTGCTTGCGAATTGAAGCCGACAGATACCGCGATTTGAGCAATGGGCATCCGATTTTCCGCCAGCAGGCCTTTGGCGGTTTCCAGTCGCATGACAGTGAGGTAAGTGTGAGGGCTTAGTCCTGTCAAGCGCTTGAACTGCGACGCGAAATGCATTCGGCTGAGGCCGGCGAGGTCAGCGATGTCACTGAGCGTCACCCGCTCGCCTAATCGGCTCTCCATATACGCGATCGTCCGTTCGAGCCACCATGGAGGCAGCGCTTGCCTGCGTTTCTCGTCAAGCTGCGACCCATTCTCCATTGCGCGGGTAAGAATCGCCATCGCGAGGCTGTTAGAAAAAGCGTGCGCGTACGGGTTCCTCAGAGCCTCTGTCTCAAGCAGCATGCACGCGAGCTTGCCCATCATCGTATCGGCCGCGAAACCTGGATCCACGAGCCGATAATCCGGCGCAGCCGCCTTTCCGTGCAACTGCAGATGCACTGAAGCAACCACCGACCGAGGCACAAACACGTGAATAGCTTCGGCACTCCGGGTGAAGCTTGCCTCTAGCTGATCCTCCGGCGCGGTTACTTGCGTGGCGCCAAACGCAACGGGACCATTACGGAGTTTCCTGCCGTTTTTGGAGCAGGTAATGTTGGTTGCCCGCAGCAGCACTTCAATGATGTAGTGGGAGCTCTGAGTCGGGGCGGAATAGCGACGTTCGACGTGCGCCTCGTCTTTCCAGTATGCAATGTTGATTCGATCGCCGCGGTTATCCATCGACGCTGCGATGGATCTCCACGAAACCTCTCTAATCAGGACGGGCAATTCAAAGTGTGGCGAAAGAAAATCATAAGCGGCATCACGGCCAACCAAAACAGGATCAGTCGTAGTCACCATCGAGCGCGTAGTAGCTGAAGCAATGTTTCAATCGGCACTTGCGGACTATTCCGGCGAGAGCCGGATTGATTCCCTGCTAACCACAAAGTCAGTCGGCGACGATGGCCAGGACTGGAAGTGCCACCCGAAGTCCGAGGAGCCAAGCTTTCAGCGCATCAACGCCGCGTCTGGCTCGCTCGATGATTGCAGCGAACGCATCGTCCAGACAAGCCGCGGTCGAAGACCGGCGGCGATCAAGGTCCGGTTGATACTTACATTACTTGCGTTCCCAGAATAATGCAAACAATTTGATTTTCGCCGAATTGACTGCATACATTTGGCGCTGATCACATACTCGTCTGCGTCGCGCTATTTCAGGCCGGCCACCGCAGCCCGGCGCGATCGCACGGAAAAGTGGCGGGCTTGAATCATCGCGGGCTTAACGGACGCCCAGCAGTGCCTTCGGTTCGAGGAACGCTTCGATGCCGAACGTGCCGTATTCGCGTCCGATGCCCGATT
>NZ_JALQDN010000074.1:0-24168 GCF_023631205.1 Caballeronia sp. NCF2
TTCGAGCGGCATGGCGAATCCATACGCATCGATGGCGACGGCGCGCTGACGCTCGACGAACCGGGCATGATGCTGACTGCCGCGCGCGCGGGAATCGGTCTCGCGTATCTGACTGAATGGAATGTCGCCGCGGATCTCGAAGCAGGCGCGCTCGTGCGCGTGCTCGAAGATTGGACGCCGCCGCTCGACGGGCTATGTCTCTACTATCCCGGCCGTCGTCATGTGCCGGCGGGCTTGCGCGCATTGACGGACATGATCCGCGAGTATGCCGACACAAACGCAAAAAGCCCCGCGCTGAAAAAGAAGCGTCGACAGGTCAAATCAAAAGCATAACGCCGCCATCGGGTTCGTTTATCGAGGTGTTCCGAGAGGCGTGCGATCGTCGCTTGAAAAGCGCCAGTCCGACACTGTGACTGCAAGGCTTGCTGCATTTCCAAACAACATCTGCGGATCATCGAGCATTTGCCGCCGCTGCGCCTCCGAGCAGCAAGCCTTGGTCGCTCAGAACGTTGAGAGTCTTCTGATGTGTTCACGTCGGCGAGCACTGTCGTTAGAGCCACGTGTCGGCACGCCGTCGAAAGGCACGACGAACACGCAAGGCCTCTCAAAAGCACGCAGTTGCGGCCCGGTTACCACGCGTCGCGGGGACCCGTAATTCTCATGACCCGAGCAGCGAAAAAGGTGTCGATCGAAACACAAAACAGAACGGACGTCTTGTAGATCGCGGCCACTGAGGCACGCGTGCGAACGCATGGGGATATCGCGTTTCCCTTGGAAACTCGCAAACCATGAAAGCTGATGAGTGGCCTGCACCGAATTCGACGTCACTCGCTGCACGCCCCTTTGGTCAGGCAGCGTCACGGACTTTGAGGTTATTACCCACCGTTGAAAGCCAGATCTGTGCGCATCCTCCGCCATCAGGAAAACGCGCTAACGGCG
This sequence comes from Caballeronia sp. NCF2, assembly GCF_023631205.1. Taxonomy (NCBI): domain Bacteria; kingdom Pseudomonadati; phylum Pseudomonadota; class Betaproteobacteria; order Burkholderiales; family Burkholderiaceae; genus Caballeronia; species Caballeronia sp. NCF2. The sequence goes on from NZ_JALQDN010000074.1 coordinate 940, forward strand.
CCTTATGTTGATCAAACATTCAAGATTGATCAACGCAGGGAAGCGCCATATAGTCGTCTCAAGATCACAAGAAAGAACTAGCCAGTGGAGACGCGAACGTGAGCGAGAACGAGAACCCCGAAATAGGACAGCCCATCCTCGTGCGAGGAATCCGGACGAATTACCATGACGTCGGAAGCGGCAAACCGGTCTTGCTGATCCATGGCTCCGGTCCGGGCGTCACCGCGTGGGCCAACTGGCGAGGCACCATCCCGGCGCTCGCCCGGCATGGCCGCGTACTCGCGCCGGATATGGCGGGCTTCGGCTACACGGACCGGTTGGAAGACGGCATTTACGGACTCGATCGATGGATCGACCATGTTTTCGGCTTCCTCGATGCACTCAACATAACGTCAGCCAGCATCGTCGGGAATTCGTTCGGTGGCGCGCTGGCGCTCGCGATGGCCGCGCGTCGGCCAGAGCGAGTCGAACGGCTGGTACTCATGGGAAGCGTGGGCGTCTCGTTCCCGATCACAGAAGGACTCGACGCCGTCTGGGGCTACACGCCCTCGCTCGAAAACATGCAACGCATCATGCAGTACTTCGCATTCGATCAGTCCCGCCTTACCCCGGCGCTCGCCAGCATGCGATACGAGGCGAGCATTCGCCCCGGTTGCAGCGAAGCCTTCGCACAGATGTTCCCGGCGCCGCGACAGCGGTGGGTCGAAGCGATGGCGACGGCCGTTGAGGACATCCGGGCTCTTTCACACGAAACGCTCATCGTGCATGGCCGCGACGATCAGGTCATTCCGCCCGCAACCTCCCTCGCCTTACACGAGCTCATTGAAAAGTCTCAACTGCATATGTTCGGCCGCTGTGGTCACTGGACACAGATCGAACAGGCGGAGCGCTTCAATCGGCTTGTCGTCGAGTTTCTCTTCAACGAATTGAAAGATTCCTGACCCAAACAAAGATCGGCTCCGCGCCGCGATAGCGGCCGGATCATGAGCAAGCCGCGGAAAGGAGACATCGTGATCGAATTGAAAGATGTGGCATACGTGCGTCTTGGCACGCGCGATCTGGGAAGCGCGACCCGTTACGCGACTGAGGTCTTAGGGCTCCAAATTGCACGGCGTGGAGAGAAGAACGTCTATCTGCGCTCGGATGACCGGGATCATACACTTGTGTTCTCGGAAGGTGACCCCGCTCGACAGATTAGCGGCTTCGAGGTCCCAACACCCGAAGCGCTCGATCATGCGGCACAAGTGCTCGACGACGCCGGAATCGCGTTCACGCGCGGCAGCGCGGCCGAGGCCGAGGAGCGTTGCGTGCGTGACTTCATCAGCTTTGCCGACCCCAGTGGCAACAATATTGATCTGGTGGTGTCGCCGCACCATCGCGGACAGCGCTACTACGGTATGCGCGACGCGGGCATCACCGGCTTCAGCCATATCGGCCTGTGCACGACGGACGCGAAGCGCGACGAAAAGTTCTGGACCGAGGTACTCGGCGCCCGCGTGAGCGATCGAATCGGCGATGCAGCCCTGCTGCGCATCGATCCTGTGCATCACAAGGTTGCGTTGCTGCCGTCGCCGCATGCCGGCGTACAGCACATCAATCACCAGGTGGAGAGCATCGACGACATCATGCGGGCTTGGTACATCCTGAAGGAGAAGAACATTCGGATTCGCTTCGGGCCGGGACGACACCCGACTTCCGGCGCGATGTTCCTGTACTTCGAGGGACCCGACGGCATGGTCTACGAGTATTCGAGCGGCGTTCGCGTGTTCAGCGAGGAGGAGCATCTCACGCATCTTCCGCGACAGTTCCCGTTCGAGCCAAGTTCCTTCTGCATGTGGGGTTCGAAGCCAGAAGTGCTGGAGTTCGGCTCATGAACACGATCGAAGCGTCACCTGCGCAGCAGGTCACCGTGCGAATGGCGGCACGTGCATTGGGGCGCGCGGGACTGGTCCATGCCTACGGGCATTGCAGTTTGCGCCTGAATCACGACTATCTGCTCGTGTGCGCGCCGATGCCGCCGGGACTAATCCGACGTGAGGCCGGCGTGGTCGTACCGATCCGCGGCGAATTGCCCGATGGCGTGCTGGGTGAAGTACGGATCCATCAGCAAATATATGCAAGAAGGGATGACGTGGGCGCCGTCGCACGCAGCATGCCTCCTTCAGTGATGAGTCTCTCGACCGCCGGCATCACGCCGGTCCCGCGTCATGGACCGGGCACCTATTTCGCGCCGTCTGCGCCGCTATGGGACGACGTGCAGCTGGTTCGCTCGACGCCGCAGGCCGAAGGCGTCGCCGAGACCCTTGGCCACGCGCGCGCAGTCGTCATGCGCGGCAATGGTGCAGTCGTCGTGGGTGCCTCCCTGGAAGAGGCGGTTGCCTATACGTGGTTTCTCGAAGAAGCTGCACGGGTCGAATGTGACATTCGTGCAATGCGCCTTGATAACACGTCCGCGATGAGCGCGGAAGACGCGGCGCGACGTGCGACGACAGCGGGACGCGTCATCGAGCGAATGTGGGACTACCTCAGCGCCGGAGACCTCGAGCTTGAGGGTTCGCATACCTAACCGATAATCAGAATCAGGAGAAAACATGGAGTCGATGCAGATCGGCACGGTTGCGCACGCGCTATTCGCCGCCCTAGAGGAATGTGAGCCGATCGCACCGCTCACGATGGCCGAGCCTGGCATGACCATCGCCGATGCCTACGAGATTCAACGCCGCATGGTCGCCACGCGTCTGGCGAAGCGACGCGAACGCATCGTCGGCAAGAAGATCGGAATCACGAGCGAAGCCGTGATGAACATGCTCGATGTGCGGCAGCCGGATTTCGGGCAGCTCACCTCCGGCATGCAGTACGCCAACGGCGCGACGATTCCGCTGTCGCAATTCATTGCGCCGCGCGCCGAAGGGGAAATCGCGTTTCTGATACGAAAGGACTTGAGCGGACCCGGCCTCACCGCGAAGGACGTGCTCGACGCAACCGAGTGGGTCATGCCTTGTTTCGAGATCGTTGACTCACGCATCCGCGACTGGAGGATCCGCATTCAGGACACGGTCGCCGACAACGCCTCGTCGGGCGCCTTCGTGATTGGCGAGGGGCGGGCCGATCCTCGCGCGCTCGACCTCGCAGGAATCACGATGAGGTTCTCGTGCAACGGCGAAATCATCGGCACTGGCCAGGGTTCTGCCGCGCTGGGGCATCCGCTTAATGCAGTCGTCTGGCTCGCCAATCAACTCGGCGAGTTCCGAATGCCGTTGCGGGCGGGCGAGATCATCTTGTCCGGTGCGCTTTCGGCTATGTTGCCGGCGCGCGCCGGAGACCACATGCGTGTCGAGTTCGACGGTTTGGGCCACGCGGACGTCGCTTTCGCATGACGCGTGCTCATCACGCGTACGAATCAAACAGGACCAGAGGAAACGACAATGGATTCGAAAGAGGCCAATAGGCCACTCAAGGCGGCGATCATCGGTTCCGGGAACATCGGTACGGATCTGCTGGTGAAGATACTGCGTCACGGGCGCAACGTGCAAGCCGCGATCATGGTCGGCATCGATTCAGCTTCCGATGGCCTTGCGAGAGCACGGCGGCTGGGCCTGCAAACTTGCGACAGTGGCGTGGACGGCTTGTTGTCGATGTCGGAGTTTGCCGATATTGACATGGTGTTCGATGCCACGTCCGCAGCGGCGCACGTACGCAACGACGCCCTACTGCGCGCAGCAAAACCCGGCATTCGCTTGATCGATCTGACGCCCGCCGCGATCGGACCGTATTGCGTACCGGTGGTGAACCTGGACATGCATCGCGACGTCCACAACCTCAACATGGTGACGTGTGGTGGTCAGGCGACCATTCCGGTCGTCGCAGCGGTGTCGAGCGTCACGCGTGTTCATTACGCCGAGATTGTCGCGTCGATTTCGAGCCGTTCGGCGGGACCTGGAACGCGCGCGAACATCGACGAGTTCACCGAAACCACGTCGCGTGCGCTGGAAACGGTCGGCGGCGCTGCACGCGGCAAGGCGATCATCGTGCTCAATCCCGCCGAGCCACCCTTGCTCATGCGCGATACGGTGTTCACGCTCTCCGAAGACGCTGACGAAAGCGCCGTCGAAACAGCGATCGCCGACATGGTCGAATCCGTGCGTGCATACGTGCCCGGCTATCGGCTCAAGCAGCGCGTCCAGTTTGAGCGCATTCCTTCTAGCCGTCCGGTCGAAGTGCCGGGACTCGGTCTGCGCAGCGGGCTCAAGACCTCTGTCTTTCTGGAGGTGGAAGGGGCGGCCCACTATCTCCCTGCCTACGCGGGCAATCTGGACATTATGACGTCGGCGGCGCTTGCAGCGGCCGAGGCCATCGCGGCGCGGCTGCCCGTTTCGGGGCAAGACGCGTTCGATGACACCTTCGCGGGGATCCAATGAAGCAAAAGCTCTATATCTCGGATGTCACGTTGCGCGACGGCGCGCACGCGATTAGGCATCGCTACAGCCTGGATCAGGTGCGGCGCATCGCGCGTGCGCTCGACGAAGCGCGCGTTGATTCGATCGAGGTGGCTCATGGGGACGGTCTACAAGGCTCGTCCTTCAACTATGGCTTCGGCGCGCACACAGATGCCGAATGGATCGCCGCCGTCGCCGAAGTCGTCCAGCATGCGCGTGTGGCGACCTTGCTGCTACCGGGGATCGGCACTGTGCACGATTTGCGCGAGGCCTACGATGCCGGTGCGCGCGTGGTGCGCGTGGCCACGCATTGCACAGAGGCGGACGTGTCGAAACAGCATATCGAGGCGGCGCGCAATCTCGGCATGGATACGGTCGGTTTTCTTATGATGAGCCACATGGCGTCGCCGGAGGTCCTCGCGGAGCAGGCGCGTCTGATGGAAGGCTACGGGGCGACCTGCGTCTATGTCGTGGATTCCGGCGGCGCATTGACGATGAACGACACACGCGATCGCGTTCGCGCGCTTAAGGATGTGCTTCACGCAAGCACCGAAACGGGCATTCACGCGCATCACAACCTGAGCCTCGGCGTCGCAAATTCGATCATCGCTGTAGAAGAAGGCTGCAACCGCGTCGATGCAAGTCTCGCGGGAATGGGGGCGGGCGCGGGCAACGCGCCGCTGGAAGTCTTCATTGCGGCGGCGAACCGACTTGGCTGGTTGCACGACTGCGACCTGTACCGCCTGATGGATGCGGCGGATGACATCGTGCGGCCGTTACAGGAACGACCGGTACGCGTGGATCGCGAAACGCTCGCGCTCGGCTATGCAGGCGTTTACTCGAGCTTCCTGCGGCATGCCGAACGCGCGGCACAGCACTATGGCCTCAAGACCGTCGACATTCTCGTCGAGTTGGGCCGGCGCCGGATGGTCGGCGGTCAGGAGGACATGATTGTCGATGCAGCGCTCGATCTGTTGTCGAGGTCCGCCGAAGACGCGAGCACCCATTAACGCCGATTGAAGGATAAGCCGGAGGCAACATGGAGAAAGGATTTACGCATTTCGAGGGCGGCAGTGCCGGAAGCCCCGTGCGTTTTGTGCGTAACGCGCAATCGGTCGATGCCGCGACGCTGCGCCAGCTAGTGCAGCCCGGTCGTGTCCACTCGGCCGTCTATACCTCGCCCGATATCTTCGAGGCGGAAATTGAGCGCATTTTCCATGGTTCGTGGCTTTATGTGGGTCACGCCAGCGAAGTGCCACAAAAAGGTGACTACCGGGTACGGCGCCTTGGACGCCAGCCGGTCATCATGGTGCGCGGTCATGACGATGTCGTGCGTGTCCTGATGAACCGCTGCCGGCATCGGGGCGCGGCCGTCTGCGAGCAGGAAGCGGGACGTGAGAAGGTCTTTCGCTGCTGGTTCCATGGCTGGACCTATGACAATACCGGCAAGCTCATCAATGTGACCGACCCGGCCGGCTATGGCGACGACTTCCCCATGGAAGAGTATTCGCTCACAAGCGCACCGCGCGTCGAGATTTATCGGGACTTCGTGTTCGCCTCGCTGTCGCCGGAGGTCGGCTCGCTTGCCGAGTATCTCGGGCCGGCCGCGCAGATGATCGACCTGCTTGTCGATGCATCACCGACGCGCCAGATCAAACTGTCGGCAGGCGTGCACAAGACCGTCTACAACGGCAACTGGAAGATGGTCGGCATGGACGGCTATCACCCGCATTACGTGCACGCGTCTGTCGTGTCGATGTGGCAGCGTCAGGCGGACAGCGGCATCGGTGCCACGCATCGTGCCGACCCGTTCGATGGCAAGGCAAAGACCTACACGCGGGATCTCGGAAACGGTCATGCGATGCTCGACATGCGCGAGCACCGCGTCGAGCACTACGCTGACTATGAAGCCTATCTCAAGGGCGTGCAGGGCGGCGCGGAATATATCGAGGCGCTCGCCGCGCGCGACGGCGCCGAGCAATCCAAGTTGCTCGTCGCGATCGCCGGCGATCCGCATATCGGCGTGTTCCCGAATATGCAGATCATCAATAACCAGGTCCGCATCATGATACCGCTGGAACCGGGACGCACCGAAGTGTTGATGTTCCCGGTGCTGTTCGACGGCGTGGACGATGCGATCAATACAATGCGCCTGCGTCAGCACGAGTCCTTCTATGGACCGGCGGGGGCGGGCTCGCCTGACGACGCCGAGATTTTCGAGCGGGCGCAGCGCGGGATGAACGCGCAGGTCAATCCGTGGATCGACATTTCCCGCGGCATGACACGTGAGCAGACCCACGCCGACGGCACCATCACCGGACACATCTCCGATGAGGTACCGCAGCGGGGGCAGATGCGCTACTGGCTGGAACTCATGACCAAGGGAGCCGAACTTGAATAACGTCGTTCATCCTCAATGGCTCTCGTCGGAAGTGGGTGTTTCGCCGATCGAGCGGGCTTCGCAGTTTCTCTATCACGAGGCCGCGTTGATGGACGCGCACCGCTTCGAAGACTGGCTCGCACTGTGGCACGCAGACGGCTTCTATTGGGTGCCATGCAATACCGAAGACCTCGAACCGGACAAATCGATCTCGCTCATCTACGAAAGCCGGCGGCAGCTCGACGATCGTATCTTTCGGCTAAAGGGTCGTCATGCTCATGCGCAGAGTCCGCGCTCGAGATTGCTGCGCGTCGTATCGAACGTGACTATCGAAAGCGCGAGCGAGGAGGCCTTGATTGTGCATTCGAACTTCGTGCTCGGCGAGGTGCGAAGCGATCGCCAGGAGACCCTGTTCGGACGCTGCCGCCATGTGCTGGCACTGGACGAAGGCGCAATGCTGATTCGCGAGAAAAAGGTTTTTCTGCTGAACAACGACACGCCGATGAACAACCTCACATTCTTGATCTGAGGCCGACATGGAAGCACACGCGATGGAAAGCAGAACATCGAGCGACACAAGCGGATGGACGCCTCTCTGCCCGTTCGACGACGTGACCGATGGTGACGGCCTTCAGGTGAAGTTCGGCGAGAGGACGCTCGCGGTATGGCGCGTGGACGATCTCGCCTTCGTCACGGACGACACCTGCACTCATGGCGATGCATCGCTCGTGTTGACCGGCATGCTCGACGGTTTTTCGATCGTCTGCGGATTGCATCAGGGTGAGTTCGATATTCGCACTGGGGAAGTCCGCGCGGCACCGTGCAGCAAACCGATACGCAGTTACGCCGCTATAGTGCGCGATGGCGTCGTGCTCGCGCGACTCGCCGACTGACGATGACTGAAAGGGCGCAGAAATGATAGAGACAACAACGCCTGCGGCTTCGCTGCCGATCATCGCAGTGATGGTCGGTGACCCGGCAGGCATCGGTCCGGAGGTCGCGGTGAAGGCGGCGTCGGACGCATCGGTGCGCGCGGTATGCCGTCCCATGCTGATCGGTGATATCGCGTCAATCCAGGCTGCCGCCCGAGCGGTGCCACTCGGCGATGAGGCCGAAGTCATGGAGTCGTACGACGAGGAAGCTTTCGCGTCGGGGCGCATCGTGGTGCTGGATCCGCTCGATCTTGCGCCGCACGAGTATGTCACGGGCCAGCCTTCCGCCGCGGCGGGACGAGCCGTCGTCCGCTGGATGGCGCTCGCGGACCGGATCGCGCATGACGGACTGATCGGCGGATGGATCATGGGGCCGATCGATTCGACGTCGCTCAAGCTCGCGGGGGAAGTGGCAAGCATCGACGAACTCCAGCCCGAGCATACCTTCATGTTTCGCATGAGCGGCAGACTGCGCGTGGTGCCGTTGACGGAGCACATCCCGCTGCGCGACGTGCCCGCCACCGTGACTTTCGATGCGGTGCTCAACCTGGTCACGCTGGTCAATGAGCGTTTGAAGGACTGGGGAATCGAGGCGCCGCGCATCGGCGTTGCGGGACTCAACCCGCACGCCATGTTCGAGGAGGAAGAGCGAATCATCGGTCCTGCGGTCGAACAAGCCAGAGCGCAGGGTATCGACGTGCGGGGGCCTGTTTCGCCCGACTCGGTATTTCGTCATGGACTCGACGGGCGCTATGACGCGGTCGTCAGCATGTATCACGACCAGGGGCAGATCGCACTAAAGTCGGCTGCGTTCGAAGGGGCCTGCACGCTCTATCTTGGGGTGCCCTACGTGCGCGCGACCGTTCCTCACGGGACTGCAATGGGTATCGCGGGACGGAACCTGGCGCAGCATCACAGCATGGTCGCCGCGTTGAGGACGGCGGCGGCGCTTGCCACGAAGCGCGGCTTCCTGAACGAACAATAAGGAGTCGGCGGCATGGCGTACCACTCAACCAATCCGTTACTTTCACGCGTGGTGATCGTCGGAGCGGGGCAGGCCGCCGCGGCAGTGGCGAAGACCTTGCGTGCGGAGGGACATCGCGGCGAGATTATGATGCTCGGCGCTGAACGCGTGGGTCCGTATGAGCGGCCGCCCTTGTCGAAAGCGTGGCTGAGCGCGGAAAACGTGCCCGAAATAGCCGCTCTGCTCGAAAAGTCTGAAGCGGGGCAGTCCGATGTCGACTTGCGGACCGGGGTGAACGTTACGCGGATCGACCGCCCCTCATGCACCGTGCACGTCGACGATGGATCGGAGATTTGCTTCGATCGTCTCGTGATCGCAACGGGCGGACGCGCCCGGCGGCTGGCGGTGCCTGGCGACGCGAGCGACCAGATCGCCTATCTGCGTACGATCGACGACGCTCTGCATATCCGCCGCGGATTGAAAGCAGGCAAGCGGCTGCTGCTCATCGGGGGCGGATGGATCGGATTGGAAACCGCGTGCAGCGCCCGGAAGCTGGGCGTCGACGTGGTGCTGGTCGAAGCGGCGCAGCGGTTATGCGAACGGACCGTCCCGGCGATCGTGGGTGAGCGTCTGCTCGGGATTCAGCGTTCGCTTGGCGTCGACGTGCGCCTTGGCGCCGGCATCGAGCAACTGTCGAAGCTGCCCGGCGGACGTTATGCCGCTTCGCTATCGGGCGTTCGCGAAGAATTCGACCTGGTGGTTGCGGGGGTGGGCATGGTGGCGAACGACGAACTCGCGGCTGAAGCAGGTCTCCCTTGTGCGGGCGGCGTGTTATGCGACGTTGAAGGCCGCACGGTCGATCCCCACGTGTTCGCGTGCGGCGATGTGGCGTCGTTCGAGCATCCTTCCGGACCCATCGGGATGCGGCGGCTGGAGTCGTGGGACAACGCGCAGCAGCAGGGTGCGGCGTGTGCCCGCGCCATCCTCGGCAAGCGGGCGGCGGCGCATCCGTTGCCTTGGTTCTGGTCCGATCAGGGCGACGTGAATATCCAGATCCTCGGCTTCCCGAATGCGACGGCCACACCGGTCGTGCGGGAAGGCGACGGCAAGGCGACGTTGGTCTGGCTGGAGGAGCACGCAGCGGACGAGCCCGCGCAAATCGTCGCGGCGGTATGCATCAACGCGCCCGCCGACATGCCGATACTGCGCCGCATGTGGCAGAAGGGCGTGCGCGTCGACCGAAAGACGCTCGCCGTGCAGGAGGTCAGTCTCAAGAGCCTTCTGCAGCGGTCCGCGGGCGCCGCGAGGAATGGAGGTGCGAACACTTAGAAGCGCATCAGGCATCGGACTTTTGCATTCACATCGACAGAGCACATCAGAGCGGGGCGGTACCAGTCGTGCGGCTGACCGTCCACGCCAAAAGGAGACAGGCGTGAAAGCTTTTGAAACCTCGCAGGAGTGGCACGGCGCAGTCACGAGCACGGAATCCGCTTCCGGCGCGAACACAACGGAATCGGGATCACGACGACTGTTCTTTGCCAGCTTTCTCGGCACAATGGTCGAGTGGTACGACTTTTTTCTTTACGGCTTTATCGCGCCGCTCGTTTTTGAAGAGTTGTTCTTCCCGAAGCTGAACGCACTTAGCGGCACCATCGCCGTGTATGCGACCTTCGCCGTTGGCTATGCGAGCCGGCCCCTCGGGGGACTCGTGTTCGGTCATTTCGGTGACAAAATCGGCCGCAAATCAATGATGCTCGTCACACTGCTGATGATGGGTATCGGTACTGCGGCCATCGGGCTCTTGCCGAGCGTCGCGCAAATCGGCATGACCGCGACCTGTCTGCTCGTCGCGCTGCGCTTCGTCCAGGGCTTCGCGCTAGGGGGTGAGTCGGCTGCTGCCAGCCTGATGGTGCTCGAGAGCGCGCAACAACGTCGCCGGGGCCTGCTTGGGGCAGCGCTTCAGGCGGCAGGACCGCTGGGCGTGCTGCTGGCCTCGCTGGCGGTATTCGTCGTGTCGCGTCTGCCGCACGACGCCTTGCTTGCCTGGGGCTGGCGCGTGCCGTTCCTTGTGAGCGCCGTGCTGGTGGTGATCGGTCTGTATATCCGTTTGCGAGTCGAGGAAACGGTCGCGTTCCGCAAGCAGCAGAGTAAGCACGAACTAACCCGCATCCCGGCGTGGGAAACGTTGCGCAGCTACAAGTGGCCTGTCTTCGTCGTGCTGGTAGTCAGCATCATGGAGAGCACGTTCTACTATCTGACCGGCGTCTATTCCATCTCCTACGTCACCAAGACGCTTCATATGCCGGGGTCGGTCGCGATCGGCGCGATCGCCTGTGCTAACGCTTTTGCCCTCGTGTCGGTACCGCTCTATGGCGCGCTCTCCGACCGCCTCGGGCGCAAGGGCGTGTATTTGCTCGGCATCGTGGCGTCGGCGATTTACCTGAACTTCTTCTTTACGATGCTCGACGGCCGTTCGGCGATGGTCGTGGTGCTCGCCGTCGTGGCAGCGGTCGGCGTGATTCATGCACCGATGTACGCCATGTTCGGCAGCTTCTATGGCGAACTGTTTCCCACGCGAGTGCGGTTCACGGGCTTCTCGATGGGCAAGGCGTTCGGCACGGTGCTCGGCGGCGGCATCGCGCCGATGATCGCGGCCTCGCTCGCCGCGCGCAATCACGGAGACCCCTCCGCTATCGGTCTCTACTATCTCTGCCTCGCCTTCGTCGCGCTGTGCGTGGTGCTGCGCGTGCGCGAAACGCGGCACGACGACATCACCGTCTAGCAACCCTCGTTTCTCACGTAGCCATTGGACGAGCGTCGTGTGCCTCGCTGGAGGCGCACCCGGCGCGGCTTTTGTTCGTCTCTCACTCTCTAAAAACATCATCATGAAGAAGAACAGGCTTCTCCTGGGCGTGCTTGCGTTCGGCGCCGGCGCCGCACACGCGGACAGCAGCGTGACGCTCTATGGCCTCATCGGTACTGGGCCCGCGTACGTCAACAATGTAAAGGGCAGTCATTTGTTCGAATCCGCAAGCGGCCTGATTCAGGGTAATCGTTTCGGTTTGAAGGGGCGCGAGGATCTCGGCGGAGGCATGTCGGCCATCTTCACCCTGGAGAATGGCTTCGACGGCAACACCGGTGCGCTGGGGCAAGGCGGGCGCATGTTCGGACGGCAGGCATTCGTGGGTCTTGCCACGGAACGATACGGCAAGCTGACCTTGGGTCGTCAGTACGATACCAATTACGATTTCATGGCCGATACGGGCGCGGCAAAACTGTTCGGCGGCAATGGCGCGCATGTATCCGATAACGACAACCTGTTCGGCACCGTGCGCTTCCAGAACTCGGTCAAGTACACGAGCCCGAGCTGGGGCGGCTTCAGCTTCGCTGCCATGTATGCGATGAGCAACGCTGCGGGCGACTTCGCGAATAATCGCGCCTACAGCGCGACGGCGGCATATCGCAATGGTAGCCTGAAGCTTGCGGTCGGTTATCTGCAGATGAACCACCCCAATGCGACAGACAATCCCAACGGCGCCGCCGGTAGCGACTATCCAGCACCGTTCAGTCTGTTCAAGACTAGCGCATTAGGAACGCGAACCGCGCCGGTGGACGAGCAGCAGGTGATTGCCGCAACGGCCTCGTATGCCATCGGGCCGACGCAGGACAATCTCGTGTACTCGCACGCCAAATACCGCTATTTCGACGGTAGCCATCTACGACTCGACAATGCAGAATTGAACGGAACCTGGCACATCACGCCAGACTTCTATACCGGCCTCGGCTACATGTTCACCTTCGGTCACTATGAGGAACTGAATCAGTCGCCGAAGTGGCATCAGGTCGATCTGGGGATCGACTATCTGCTATCGAAACGCACGGATCTGTACGCCTTCGCGATTTATCAGCGCGCGGTCGGCTCGGCGAGCAATGCCGCCATTTTCTTCATGCAGCCGTCGAGCACCAGGTCCCAGGTGGAAGTGTCATTCGGCATTCGCCATCTGTTCTGACGAAGGCGTTCGCGGTCGGCTCACTTGCGGTTGGAAGCAGATGAGCCGACGAACTGCGCGCGCGGACGAAGGACACTTCCGTACATGCGCTGTTCCTGCACGTGGGCGAGCCATCCGGCCACGCGCGCGAGCGCGGAGATTGCGCCGCTCGTGCGTCGCGGCAGACCCATGGCCCGAGTCAGCACCACGGTGCCGAATTCTTGACGCGGAAGCAAGCCGTGCTCCTTGGCGATCTGGTCGACGAACTGGTAGATCGCGTTCATCTGGCGGCTGTTGTCGGTCCGACGGCGTGCGAGATCGAGCATGTAGCGGGCGCGCGGATCGCCTCTGGGGTAGATCGGATGCCCAAAACCGGGAACTGCGACGCCGCGTTCGAGCAGCGTATTGGCGCGGCGCATCAGTGCTTGCATCGTGCTGGCGCTGTCGAAGAATTCCTCGACGCGGTCGTACAACTGGCCGGTCAGCGAACCCGTGCTCGCAGCGATGCCGGATACCACGCAACGGTGCAGCGTGCAGCCCGTCGATGCCGACACGCGGGCTGCGACCGTGGCGGGTGAAAGTTCGTGATCGGCGAGGAGAATCAGTAACGCTTCGATCGACTCGCGGTTGATCTCGGTCGATTCGACCGCCAGCGAAGAGAGGATGCCTTGCGCCACCGACTGACCGGTCTCCATCGGCTTGAAGTGGCTGCGGGGCGACATCAGTCCGCAACATCCGACCAGCGTCTGGATGATATCGATCCCGGCGGATGCCATGTCAAGGTCGGCCGGCTCGACCGCCGCCTTCCTGCCACGGCGCAGTGATGGCTGCATGCCGCCGCCGAGGTGCAGCGTAACGATGGAGAACATGTCGAGAAGATTGCCGGGTTGCATGCGCCACGATGCTTCGATGAGCGTGCTGAGTTCGGCCCATGGCTTTCGCTTCGGCCATTCGAGTTCGACGATGCTATCGTTGAGCATTCCAGTCCAAAGCAACTGCGCGACGGCCTCAAATGGAAGTCGTGCACGCGCCAAATCGGTCGCCAGCCTGCCTCGATAGCGCGGCCCTTCGGGCGTGATCTCGGTCACCGAAGTAGGGATGATCGGCTCGCCGAAATTCATGGCCGATGCCGCGACCGCGCCGTGCCCGTGCCGCGCGAGTGAACGCGATTCGAGACGCCTCAGGTCGTCGCGCCAGTAGAGCCGTCCTTTGTGTCCCGCCTGTCCGATGCTACGGATCAGACCGCGGCTCACGTAGGCATACAGCGTCTGTTGCCGTACGTTCAGGATCTTCATTGCTTCGGCCGCGGTCACATAGTCCGCGTGGTCGGACTGCGCCGCCGAGGGCGCGTCTTTCGTTTTCCGAAGTACAGGACCATTCGTGATGATGTCGGACACGTTGATTTACTGTCGATATGGATCAATACGAACTCTACGGCGAGACGTGCACATAGTCTATCGATTCGATAATGCCGTGTCAGCGCATTGATTCAACAATCAATCTTGATCAACCCGACCGTAAACCTTACCTTTGGCTTCGCATCGGCCCGCGATTCAGGCATGGCATTGGCCACAACTACAGAGAATGAACGGGAGGAGACACCATGACGGCTCGAAGAACCTTCCTCAAGGAAGCGATCGCCGCCGGAGCATCAACCGCGCTCATGAAGCCGAACACTGGCGTGGCGCAGCCTGTCAAGAAAGCACCCTCGGTCGGAAAGCCCGGTGCGCGTCTGGTTGCCGCCGAGACCCAGGCGCCGTCACTTCAGGAAGCGCCTGCGTTAGACCCGGTCCACATCGGTAATCCGGGCTCCGACTTCATGGTGGATCTGCTGCGCATGGCTGGCATCGATTATGTCGCCGCCATGCCCGGCTCCACATTTCGCGGCATTCACGAATCGATCGTGAGTTATGCGGGAGACCAGCAGCCCGCGCTCATTATCTGTACGCACGAAGAGGCTTCGGCGGCGATCGCACATGGATATGCGAAGGTCGCGGGCAAGCCGATGGCCTGCCTCGTCCACAGCACCGTGGGGCTGCAACATGCCTCGATGGCGATCTTCAACGCGTGGTGCGACCGCGTGCCGATGATCGTCATCGCGGGGAACATCGCGGACGCGACGAAGCGCCGTCCTGGCGTCGAGTGGTATCACACGGCGCTGGATCTTGGTGCGCTGGTGCGCGACTTCACGAAGTATGACGATGCACCTGTGTCTCTTCAGCACTACGCGGAGTCGTTCGTGCGCGCCTATACTCTCTCGATGACGCCGCCGATGGAGCCGGTGCTGCTAATCGCCGACGGCGAGTTGCAGGAGCGCCCCATCGAGAACCCGACGGAGATCTCGGTGCCGCCGTTTCGTCCAGTCTCGCCGCCCGTTGCGGGCCGCGCTGCGTTGGAAGAGACTGCGCGCATGCTGTGCGGCTCGACTAATCCGATCATCGTCGCGGACCGCGCGGTCCGTTCTCAGGCTGGGATGGATGCGCTGGTTGCGCTTGCGGAAGCGGTGAACGCTCCTGTCGTCGACTTGCTCGGAAGGCTCAATTTCCCGACCGGGCATTATCTGAACCATACCTATCTAAAGTCAGAATTAATATCGCGAGCGGATGTCATTCTTGCGCTCGAAGTGTCGGATCTGTGGGGGCTGACGGGAACGGTAGCGGACGTGATAGGGCGGCCGACCAGGAAGTTCACCAAGCCCGGTGTTGATCTCGTGAGCGTGTCGACGTCGTATCTCTACTCTAAGTCGAACATGCAAGACGCGGAGCGTTTCATCGCGCCGACACTTGCGGTCGGCGGAGATGCGGAGGCCTCACTCGGACCGTTGCTCGAAGCGGTGAAGGTTGTATGCACGGACAAGCAGCGGGAGACGATTAGAAACCGCGCGCCTGCACTGCGTCAGGCTCATTCGCTGATGCGAGAGAAGGCGCGACACGACGCGACTCGCGCCTGGGATGCAAGTCCAATCAGCACGGCAAGGCTCTCGCAGGAAGTCTGGAATGTGATCCGGCATGAAAACTGGGCGCTGGTGTCGTCTTCATTGTTTATTAGCCAGTGGCCGCAGCGGTTGTGGGATTTCGACAAGACTTGGCAGTACATCGGCGGCGAAGGTGGCTATGGCGTGGGCTACGGCGCGCCGGCCGCCGTGGGCGCCGCGATTGCGCATCGAGATGCGAGGCGCATCCCTGTCAATATCCAGACCGACGGCGATCTGATGGTGCTGCCTGGCGTGCTGTGGACGGCAGCGCATCACAAGATTCCTTTGCTCACCGTGATGCATAACAACCGCGCCTACCACCAGGAATCGATGCATATACAGCGCATGGCCAACTGGCGCGATCGAAAACCTGAAAACGGCACGGCAGGCACGCTTATCAACGATCCACCGATCGACTATGCCGGACTCGCCAGAAGCATGGGTATGTGGGCCGAGGGACCAATCTCAAACCCGGCCGACCTCGGACCCGCTCTCGCGCGCGCGATGCAGCGAGTGAAGGCGGGCGAACCGGCCTTTCTCGACGTCCTCACGCAACCTCGCTAGGAGCGCAAATGAAGCCGATACGCATGGTCGGGATGGCCGCGAGTGCGCTTGCCTGCCTAATCGATATGACGTCGCCGCCTGCGATGGCTGGACAGACGGACGTTGAAGCCGGACAGGCGCTGTATACGAGAAAGGGCTGTTACGAATGCCATGGACCCGTTGGTCAGGGAAGCATCATGTCGGGACCCGCGCTCGCACCGGCGCCATTGCCGGTAGAGGCGATGACGGCCTACGTGCGCTCGCCGAAAGGGCAAATGCCTCTCTACAGCAGCAAAATCCTGTCTGATCGCGAGCTGATACAGATTCATGCGTATCTCATGGCGATTCCGGCGTCCCCTGACGCGGACCGTATCGGACTACTTGGCGCGGCCGTCGAGACGTCGTCGTCTTCGAAAGACGACTCCGGACGTGGACAGCAGGTGTACGTTGCACGATGCGCGTCCTGTCATGGCGCAACGGGAGGCGGCGAAGTGGGGCCGTCGCTCATCGGTGTCGCCGAGCGACGGGGTGTGTCAGGCGTCGAGTCATTCGTGCGCAATCCGTCAGGCGCCATGCCCAAACTTTTCCCGAAAATTTTGACCGAGGCGGATGTGCAGGCCGTCGCGCGATACCTAGTAACACTCAAGTAAGGCGGTGCGAGCCTCAGATCAGGCCTCGGGCCGTTCCTGAAGCGCACGTGGCGCGGCGCGCGATTCTCTCATTTCCAGCGACAAACTGTCTCGCAAATTCGTATTTTCCCTCATGAGACAAACCCGTAGAATTCCGAGGGCAGCATTTAAAAAGAAGAAATTGCTGCCACTCGAATTACGGAGGTTTCATGAAGGCGCTCGCTGGAATCGTTTTGGCTATTTCTTTTTCCTCTTTCTCGCTCGGTGCTTCGGCGCAAGCTGCGGGGGAACGGACCCGCGCTGAAGTGCGCTCAGAGCTCGCTCGGTACGAACAGGCTGGGTATAACCCAGCCGATTGGATGCATTTTTCAGAGAACCTTCAAGCTGCGCACGCGAAGATCGAAACAAGCGGGAAAGAGGTGCAGACTCCCGACCGGTCCGATGTCACAAGGGCACCTATTCGGTGATCGATCCCGCCGCTACTCACTTGTGTGTAAACCGTTCGACCTACCTCTAATGCACCGTCTAGTCGGGATGGGGGAGGCGGGGAGGCTCTTTCTTAGCCTTCTTACTAGCTGATACACCGCAGAGTGCCTGCTCCCTCGTCTGTGTCATCGACGCGAACGCGAGCACTGAGCGCACATCTTTGAGAACACAATGGCCAATCTTACAGCGCATTTTTCCTCAGTAGTACTTCTCGCCGCTGCATTGGTCGGAGACGCTTGGGCCCAGACGTCTCCGAGTCAACCGGCACCTGCTGCGCGAGAATCGAACGCTCCGTCGACCGACGCTTATAGGGTTGCCAACCGTACCATGATTCAAGGCAAGACGAACTCCAAATATACTGGAGATGCGGACTTCGATTTCGTGGCTCAGATGGCGCCACATACCCAGGTGGCCGTAGATTTAGCGAAGGTGGAGCTCCAGTATGGAACGGATCCGGAGCTCCGCAAGGTGGCTCAGGGCATTGTGTATTCGCAGCAAGCGCAGCTTAATTTTATGCGTACGTGGATGCAAACCCATAAGCCAGAACAGACGGCAAAGCCATGAGCCTCGGCTCGCAGATGCAAGGCTTGCGGGTAGCTTCCTGTGGAACTGGCGCAAGACGGACGTCATATCTGAACGACCGCGCCACACTCACTGGGCCAGCCGGATCGATAGACTCCGCAAGTGTTACCGTCGAACTTCTCGGCTAAATCAATCCTGAGCAAGTTACGATTGCGCAGCGAGCCGCTTAATAAGCCACGAACCGGCCGGTCCCGGCGGCGCATCCGTGCGGTACATAATTTGTAACGGATACATGCCGCCGGGAAGCTCCGGAATATTGAGGTGGACTAAACGACCTGCCGTAAGGTCATCGCGCACAGAGTGTTCGGGCATATAACCCCACCCTAAGCCGGCGTTCAGCAATGCACGCTTGGCTCCAAGATCGGAAAGCGACCACGTCTCAGGAGCGAACACCGCCATTTTCGTCTTGTCTTCAAAGGCGCTCCGCACGGTAAGTAGCAGTTGCCGATGATGCTTTGACGCGCCCACTACACCGCGTTCAGGCCCAGCCAGAGGATGAGACGGAACGGCGACCGGCATCATCTCGACGGCTCCGATCGCTACGCGCTCCAGATCGGTTTCGTCACTATGCAGCAAACCGCCAATACCTAACCGTGCCGCCCCTTGCTGGACCAGCCGCGATACAGCACTTAGGGCCTCGACATTGAGCCGTATCGTGACAGTAGGGAATTCTTCTTCGAAGGCTCGGATGGCGTCAATCAGCCTCTCAGTCGGGAGCATGACATCAACGACCAGCGTTAGTTCGGGTTCTAAGCCTTCAAGAATGCCCGCGACGCGTGCTTTTAAGTCGTCTACTCCGCCTGCAACACTGCGCGCCTGTCCAAGCACGATCTTTCCGTTATCGCTCAGAGTCAGTCGTCTCGGATTGGTTCGATCAAACAGTTCGATCCCAAGCTGCTCCTCAAGTGCCGCCACCGAGTAGCTAATTGCCGAGGTAGCGCGGCTAAGTCGCCGCCCCGCAGCAGCGAAACTACCCTCGTCCACTACCGTAACGAAGACCCGAAGCTGGTCAATCGTGGGCGTGCCTACGATCATCGTATTCAAAATTGTTGAACAACATGGACGGCATTTTACGGCTATTTAGAAAACGCGATCAAGGATAAATTTGAAGCGTGCTTAGGCGAGAAGCGCCTTGGCAAAAAATCTCAAACGATAGGATTAGCCATGCATAAGAAAGCCTTCACCCCCGAAAATGCCGCAATTCTGTTGATCGATCACCAAGTCGGAACTCTTGCTTGGACGCATTCGCACGACTTGAATCTGGTGCGGGAAAATACCTTCAAGCTGGCGCGGATCGCAAAAGCGGCCAAAATTCCTGTAGTGCTCACCTCGAGCATGGAAGACCGTGTTCAGGGGCCTTTGCTCCCTGAGCTACAGGAGATCCTTCCGGAAGCGTTCGCCGCCCGTATCAAGCGGCCGGGCATCGTGAACGCGATGCACCACGACGGGTTCAACCAAGCGGTCGTCGCTACCGGCCGCAAGAACCTAATTGTCGCGGGTGTGACGACGGACATCTGTGTCAACTTTCCGGTCCTACAGATGCTCGATGAAGGCTATGAAGTCCAGGTTTCGGCGGACGCCTCGGCATCGAACACCAAGTTCGGTAATGAGATCGCGCTGCGCCGCATGGAAAGGGCCGGCGCTGTCATTACGACGGTCGACCAGATCATCGCCGAACTTGCTGTCGATTGGACTAGTCCTGTAGGCCAGCAACTTGTCGGCATTCTGAACTACCACTAAACAACTATCTTCGCCGGCTCTCCTCACTGTGCCGACTGCGGACGCTTAGAGCAACCCTGGAGTACCCATCATGAATCAATTGTTTTGCCCGGTGCGCATTGGCCGGAATCAGCTGTCGAATCGAATGGTCATGGCACCGATGACGCGCTCGCGAGCGCTTGGCGATGGAACGCCCGGCCCGCTTGCAGCGCAATACTACGCACAGCGCGCGGGTGTCGGTCTGATCGTGGCGGAGGGCGCTCAGCCGTCCGACGAAGGCCAGGGCTATCTGGCGACACCCGGCATCTATACCGATAGGCATGTGGCAGGCTGGCGAACTGTCATAGAAGCTGTACATGCAAAAGGCAGCCGCATGTTCATTCAATTGATGCACGTCGGTCGCATGTCCCATCCGGATAATACGCCCCATCATCGCCAAGGCGTAGCCCCGTCCGCCATTGCTCCGGGAACCGGAATGTTCACCGCGACCGGTATGCAGGATATTCCGGTGCCGCGAGCGTTGCAGACGGACGAGATCGCCAGTATCGTCGACGAGTTCCGACTCGCTGCGCGACGCGCCATCGAAGCCGGCGCAGACGGCGTCGAGATTCATGGCGCGAACGCCTATCTCGTGCATCAGTTTCTCGCACCCAGCGCCAATACGCGCACGGACCAATATGGCGGCTCGATCGAAAATCGCAGCCGGTTCGCGCTCGATGTAGCGCGCGCGATCGCAGAGGAGATTGGCGCTGACAGGACAGCCATCCGTTTGTCGCCGGGTCTTTCGATCTGGGGAATCGACGAAGGTGACGAGGGGCCGGCCCTGTACCGCTATCTCGTATCCGAACTCGACAAGCTCGAACTGGCGTATCTGCACATCACGCAAAAGGGCAACGACGCCTTACTCGCGGAACTGCGGCAACTGTGGACGAATGCGCTGATCTTGAATCGTCCGGGCCGCGCACCTGCGGATGCCGGGAGGGACGTCGGCTCGGGCCTGGCCGATCTCGAGTCCTTTGGTCAGCTGGTGCTGGCGAACCCCGACTTCCCCGAGCGGTTGAAGCTCAATGCGCCGATGAACGTGCCGGATCCTGCCACCTTTTACGGCGGAACGGAGGTCGGTTACACGGACTATCCTTCCCTCGACGAAGCGTCGGTCGCGTGAGGCAAGCGATGTTCTCTCTCGCACCAGTCAAAGCATTCACGCACGGTGAGCACTTTCGCGCGCTTGCCGTGCGCAACCCGGAAGGCATGCTTGATCCCTTCCTCGGAGTCGATCACGCCTGGATGGGTGCGCCGACGTTTCCGCCACATCGTCACGCCGGCATGTGCGCCGTGTCGTACATCTTCCTCGACTCGGAGACGGGCGTGCTCAACCGGGATTCGATCGGAACGCGAAACCTGATCCGACCCGGTGGACTGCACTGGACGACGGCCGGGTCCGGCATCGTTCACGATGAAGTTCCGGCTGAATCCGGCAAGACCGTTCACTCGCTACAGATCTTCGTAGACCTGTCGCGCGAGAAGAAAAGCATCGCGCCGTCTCCGTTGATCGTCGAGCCCGAAGAAGTGCCGGTCGTGACACAGGCGGGCGTGACCATCAGGGTCCCGGTCGGTAACTTCGGCGGTGTGGTTTCGCCCGCGATACCGCCGACGCCTGTGACGATTCTCGATGTATCGCTCGCGGCCGGTGCCGAAATTGCGATTCCGCTTCTGTCCGATCAGACACTGTTCCTCCTACCGATCAGTGGCGGGATCGAGTACCTGGGTCAGCGCTTTGGCCCCGACGGTCCCGCAATTCCGGTGTTTCATGGCCGGCCGGATTGCGAAGGCGTCGCCTTTACTGCCGCGGACGGGCCCGCGCAAGCTGTCGTGTTTGTCGGTGAACAGCTGCAGCCATGATGCGCGTTGAGGCACGATTGCCGAGCAGAGTCGCAAAGTCGAGAGAAATATCGATCTGGTTATCATTCGGCCGATCGATACCGGCGCGCCAGGCCAACGTCCGAGCTTGGAACGGCGTGCCGTTAGGCGTTCAAGTTCGTCGGGGTGCACGAGCGGATCATGACTTGGTGCCCATGAGCCTCGCGCACCACTTCGACGGTCTCTCCCGGTAGCGAGGTAGCGTGCCGCAAGACTGTTTTGGCTTGTTCGGGCGGTGAGTCGTGCTCCATGACGCTTTTGTTGGCCGACATATCCGCGAAAGGCTGCCTGTCCGCATTTTTCCGAGGTCGCAAGAGTAGCCGTTCCGACTCGATTGGCATGTGGCTGTTTAGGAAGTCGTACGGGGATCCTACCTGACTCTGGCGGCGTCGCCTCCAATACCCAACGTTGTAAATGCGCTCATCTTTGGCTAGAGGGGCATGACCTTCATAGCCGTGACGCACTCAACCGGCGATTTAAGGCACATGAAAGCCTAGACGTTGGGCGAAAACCTCGATCGTGGCTGTTGGCAGAAGATCAGAGGGTAAGCACAGGCGTCAAATGGGAAGCCAGCGGAAGGCCAATCCGATCGCCCCGATAATAAGGGCCATCCCGGCAAAGAAAGCGACGATCAGATCGACATAGGTTCGCCAGCGGGCCTATATAGGTCGTCCGTTGCTTTTGGCGCTTGGTCTTCGTCGAACTTCATGACGTGAGGTCCTCAGCTGTCGACGTCTTAGCGTAACCAACCAAAAAGATGTAACGCCGGTGATGCTGCTGTCAAACGCGCGTGGACCATGATTGGACATAACTCAATTGCCCCCAGTTTCAGTCCGACTTTTTGTGGTTGAATAATGGGAGGTAGGGCTGTCGGACCGAGTTGCACGGTAAGTCGGATGCGAGTAGGATTAAATCCTACTAAGCGGAGGCTGGTATGAGAACGACCCAGCAAATGAGCATTACGTTACCCAACGAGATGGCCGAATTCGTGCGCACGAAGGTGGCAAGCGGCGACTACGCATCTGACAGCGAAGTGCTGCGAGACGCACTTCGTGCGCTTCGCGAGCGTGACCGTGCCGTCGAGGCATGGTTGCGCAACGATGTCGTTCCGGCAGCACAAGCGCTTCGGGACGATCCCAACCGCGCACTGTCTGTCGATCAGGTACGCGCTGCGCTGAAAAAATCTCGCACGCGTCACGAATGAATTGGCGGATCCAGTTCGCGCCCGAGGCGCTCGATCAGCTGCGTAGACTTGAAGCACGCATCGCAAACGCCGGCGCTCCAATAACGGCTGAAAGATATGTCGATTCGATCGTTGATTTTTGTATGACACTCCAGACGTTCCCAGCACGTGGAGTCGCACGCGACGATCTGCTGCCAGGACTTTGCGTCACTCATTTCCGCAAGCGATCGATCATCGCCTATACCGTGGAGACTGACGTCGTTTCGATCATTGGTGTCTTCTATGGCGGCCAAGATTATGAAGCAGCGTTGACCTCTGATGACGAACAGTGATGAGCGTACTAGCGCGTTAAACGGTCGCAGCAGCAACCCAACGATCTAATATTTGACATAACCGTAGTTATCGCATTTTAATTTGTCACGGCAAAGTTGTAATGTCGTACTTGAGCAAAGTACAGATGTCGCACCGCAGGTATTTCGAGGGCAAGCTGGA
>NZ_JALQDN010000075.1:0-23591 GCF_023631205.1 Caballeronia sp. NCF2
CATCTTCGTCATCTCGACTTTTGCCGCGATGTACGCGCCCGCGCCGCCGCCGATGATCAGCGCGACGAACAGCAGCGTCGCTAGATCGCGGGCCGATGCGAAACCATGTCCTTGCCCGGAACCTGGACGCGTGCTCGGTAAATCTGGGCGCTTCGAGACTCCGTGACGAAGATGTCTCGGTTTTCAGGCCCGCCGAACGCGAGGTTCGTGGAAAGATTTCCGGCTGGCGTATTTACCCGGTAAGTCGGCTCACCCCGAGCATTGAAAACCCAGACGGCTCCCATACCGGCGTGGGCAATCAGGAGACCGCCCGAGGAATCCAGCGCGAGACCATCAGGACCAACCCCGCCCGAAAGCTGGATGAAGGTACCGACCTTTGCAACACCACCATTGAGGATCGGCACCCGCCACACCGCATTCGCTCGCGTGACCGCGAGTAGCAGCGCACGTTCATCAAGGTCCATCACCAGGCCGTTCGGGCTGGGGACATTCGACAGCAGGCAGTCGACCTTTCCGTCCCGCGTTACGCGGAATAAGCGCCCGGTCGGATCATGAAGGCCGGTGAGTCCTTGATCTGTAAAGAAAAGGTCCCCATTGGCCGCGAAGAACAAGTCGTTGACGGCCTTGAATCGCTCCATGCCTGCACGAACCAAAAAGGGCTTTACAACGTTCGAGCCCGGCTCATGCACCATGATGCCGTGCTTGTAGTCGGCAACGAATACGAGACCGTCTTCACGGATCTTGAGACCGTTCGGCCAGCCGTCGTATTCCACTGCCACCGAGAAGTGACCTTCTTGGTCGATGTTGAGCAGTCGCCCGTTGACTACATCCACACACCAGAGAACGCCGTTGCGGTCAAAAGACGGTCCTTCAAGGAAACTCGAAGCGTGCAGGCCAGCCGGTTGGCCCGCATTCCATTCACTTTTTTGACTACCGGTGCGCAGCTCGTCGGGCAAGCACGCAAACGGCTGAGCCTCAAGCGTTTCGGGTAATGCAAACATCGCTCGTAGTCTCCGTTGCAGTGATAGGACGACGGGTCAGCACCAGCGTTGCAGCAGCGGCCGCCAGCACCAAAACTCCAGTTATAACGAACCCTGCCTGGTAGCTATGCGTCATCGATACGACGTAGCCGGTTGCGATAGGAGCCATCAGGCCGAAGCCGTTGCCGCCTACGCTAATCATCGCGATGGCCGTCCCCGAATCTTTTTTAGACGGCAACAAGTCATTCACCAGCGAGAGGTTCGACGCGACTGCGGCGGTGCAGCCAGTGAGGGAGAGAGTCAGCAGAAGCATCACGAGCCACAGCTGGTCGGCCATCGGAACCAACAGAATGAGTGCGGACATCAGCAAGCATATGGCGACCACGGCTCTGCGACTGCCACCGGCGATGTTCTTACCGCGCAGATACCGGTCACTGCACATGCCGATCAAAACACCAAGCACCGCTGCACCGGCGTAAGGAAGCGCGGTGAAAAGGGCGCTTCGCGTGATGCTCATGCCTTTTTCCGCCTGCAGGTAGCTTGGCATCCAGGTGAGAAAGAGATAGGTCGCATATACGGCGCAACCATGAGTGAAAGCGATGGCCCAGATGGTTTTCGAACGAACCAACGCGCCGAAACCGAGCCGCGCCGGCTCTACCGTGCTCGAAGGTCCTACGGTGTTTCGAGACGAAAGGATGTGCTCACGCTCCTGCGCGCTCAGCCACTTCACGTCCTCCGGCTGTCTGAACCACAACAGCCGTGCGGCCAACCAGACAAACCCAGTTGACGCGGCAACCAAGAACGCGGCGCGCCAACCGTAGGTCGTCACCACCCATCCTAGTCCGATAGCGCCAATGGCCGGTCCCAAGAGACTGCCCGCGTGAAAGATGGACGTTGCGATTCCGCGCTCCGAGGCAGGCGCCCACTCGCGAATCACTCGGCCGCCGGCGGGATACGAAGTCGATTCACCTAGGCCCATCAAAAGTCGGGTCGCCAGCAAAGAAATGAACCCGCCCGTGAAAGCGGTTAATGCAGTCGCCAGCGACCAGAACCCGATGCCCCACGCGTTAAGGCGTTTGCTCCCGAACCGGTCGACCAGCATGCCCATCGGGATGAGCGCGACAGCGTACAGCCAAAGAAACGATGAAAAAAGGTAGCCGAGATTGACCGGCGACAGGGACAACTCCTTGCTTATCTGGGACGACGCAATGGATAACGCGACGCGGTCGACGTAGTTCACGACCGTCAATAAAAATAAGAACAGGTATATCCAATATCGGCGTTTCATTGCATCGTCTCCAAATATGTGTTTTTTGAACCGCGCAGCTGATTACTCGAGTGTTTCGTCCTTTCCAATCACGCCTGCGGCGCGCAGTGCGTCGTCGAGCCACGGCGAAACCAGAATGCCGTCACGGATTTCGGCGATTCGTTGCGCTTCTGCTTCGAGCTTCTTTTCCGCTGCCTTCAGGACCTTGTCCACATCAGCACGCGGGATGACGACGACGCCGTCACAGTCACCGATGACCAGATCGCCCGGCTCGACTGAAACGCCACCCAGCGAAATGGGCACACCGATACGGCCGTCAAGGCCCTTGGTCGGACCGGCGGGGTTGAAAAGTTTTGGGACCTCGCGCGCAAGCAGTTAGAAGGCACGCCCGACACTCTTGAGAGCGGCGCTGACGCCATGTCGACGGAGACAAAAGGATCGACGCGGACGATCTCCAAGAAGTGACCGACGCTGTCGAAGCGACGTCGATTGCTTCGTGGTTGTGGCGATCAGAGTATCTCGACGTCTTGCAACAGTGCGCCGCGGTCGGTGCTTAAGTGTCAAGGGTGAACCGCCCGCCGGGCCGCCGGACATGCAGCATCGCGAATTATGTTGCGAGGTGCCCGTTGGTTTTGGTCGAGATACCGACGGACCGGTGACAGTTCCGAAGACCGGGAGCGCAGTCCGAAGGCACTGCGTAGAGTAGCCGCGCATCGGTCCGCGGGCGATCCAGAATGTCCGCGATAACTTTGCGCAGGACGAGTGGCGCGCCGATGAAAGTACTCGAAGCAGCATACTGAGTCGAAGGTTGCAGTTCATTGAGCCATGGTCGTGCCACGCTGCTTGATATCGACGGCAAATGCTGGCGGGGCGGCTCTCTTGTCACGTTGACATTAAGGAAGGGGTGGCCGCCTCTGCCCGCCCACCCCCCGGCGTGCGCAAAGCTGCAAAACCCAGAGCGCGTTGTCGTGGGCGCGAGGCAATTGTTGCCGCGGCTCGTCAACAGGCAACCCGGCTTCGTCGGTCCTCAGCAAGTTCTTCGTTCAGCACGTTCAGAATGCCCCCGCCAGCCAGCATGCCTCCAACCACGGATAGCCAGATGCTGCGCTGCGACCCCTGAAGACATCTCATTCGCGCACCAACAAATGGACGATGAGGAGCCCCCGTAGTTGCAATGTTTCGATGAGCATTTGAATGCCTTTCTCCGCTATTTCTACGGCACTGCAGGCGCCCTTCACTGGTGGATCGCCGATCGCAGGCGCTCTACTTCCCGATCCGCCACCGGTGCGGCGTGATTGCCCCAAGCGCCACGAATGAAGCTCACCACTTGAGCAATTTCTGCGGACGTCAGCTTGCCGTGGAAACCGGGCATCTCCTGAGGTTCGGGTCCCGTGTCGGTTTTGGGACTCTTACTGCCTTCTATGACGATGCGCATCACTGATGTCGGATCGTCGGCTAGCACAAGCGGATTGCCGGCGAGCGCTGCAGCTTTTCCAGGCTGACCCCGTCCGTCCGCCTGGTGGCATCGTGCGCAAAACGATAGATACACACCGGCGCCAGGACGCTCGACTTCACCGGTCCGAATACTTCGTGCAGTTTGCACCCGCGCGTGCGCGTTGTTTGAGAAACTGCCGTAGGTCTGTCGAGCCGGAAGTGACTTCAAGTAGAGTGCGATGGCATAAAGATCCGCTTCGGACAGATGCTGCGTGCTCTCCTCAACTACAGGGGCCATGGCGCCAAATGCGATTGCACCCGCGCCGTGGCCGGTTCGCAAGAATCTAACGATGTCGTCCGCCGACCAGCGCCCGAGACCACTGCTTGGATCGCCGGTCAGATTAGGGGCGAGCCAGTGATCATTGACGCCACCAGTCAGATACCATGGTGACGCTTCGCTATAGCCGAGTTCATTGTAAGCGGGGCCTCGCGGCGTGTGACACGCACCGCAGTG
This sequence comes from Caballeronia sp. NCF2, assembly GCF_023631205.1. Classification (NCBI taxonomy): domain Bacteria; kingdom Pseudomonadati; phylum Pseudomonadota; class Betaproteobacteria; order Burkholderiales; family Burkholderiaceae; genus Caballeronia; species Caballeronia sp. NCF2. The sequence continues at coordinate 4,196 of NZ_JALQDN010000075.1, forward strand.
TCCAAGTCCTTGTACGAGATATGCGCCTCGGTTCCACTGCGCGGTTTGTTTGGAATTCTCTTGGTACCGGTCGTGATTGCCGAAGGCGAGACTCCAGAACAGCATGCCCCAACGTTGGTTGAATGGAAACGGCAAGTGCGTCTCGGGCGCGCGCTTGGCGGCCGATGCGACGCCGTGCATCAAATACGCATACAGCGCGGTCACGTCATCGTCGGTCAAGTTCGCAAGCGAAGGATATGGCATCGCCGGATAAAGCCGCTTGCCGTCGCGGCGTTTGCCCTCGCGCAGAGCGTCGGCGAAGTCTCGCAAGCTATAGCGCCCGATACCGAACTCGGGGTCCGGTGTGATATTAGTCGCATAGATCGGACCGAAAGGCGAATTCACAGGCATGCCGCCGCCCAGCGGCGTGTGGTCCGCAGCGTCGTGACAGGCGCTGCAGTCGCCGGCTTTTGCAAGATATTCGCCTCGCGCAATCAGATTCGGATCGGTCGTCGACGGTGACTGCGCGGAAATGTTGTCGGACAAACGATCCGTCGAGCGTTCGCCACATGCGCTTAGCGCCACAATCATGAGCGCGTTGACAAGCCAATCTCGGGTTCTGATCGCGTTCATGTCAATGCCACTGGCTACAAGATTGGAAGAACACTTCCGCAAGGACCGTGAACAACAGCCCGACGACAAATCCGCAGCCGATCAGCGCGCTGCACAGTGCAACGAACCGCTTACGGCTCACCTCCTCCTCATCGCGCGATGGCTCCTCGGACGACTCTGCATCCGAACGCCGTTCTTTGACCCGCTTTTCCTTGTGCCTTAGGAACACGAAGCCGTACACGGCGAGTGCGGCGCATATGGCCGCGACGGCGAAGGCAGCGATCGACGTTCCATACAACCATCCGACGAGATTCGGAAGGACTGGTTTGACACGCGTGATCGATCCAGCGGAGCAGGCTTGGGCGGAGATCGTCTCGGAGATCATCACTTGAAGCAGCCATGCGCCGGGCGCGAAGAAAAAGCCTCCACTCGCGCATAGGCCAAGACGGCGCTTCTCGCTTTCGGTGAGCGCAGACTTCTCCGCGGAGACGAGTGTTTGCATCAGTGGCCTCGCATCCAGAACGGCGTCACATACAACGACGTAAAGATGAACAGCCAGACGACGTCGACGAAATGCCAGTAGAGTCCGCCAATTCGCATGGGCGCATTGCGCTCCGCGTCGAAGTACCCTAACGCTATCCATACGGCGAGCAGAACCAGAATAACTAGCCCGACGGCGACGTGGGCCATATGAAAGCCCGTGATAGTGAAGTAAAGCGAACCGTAGAGATGAGCGGTAATACCGTACGGATGGTCGTGCCACTCCTTCCACTGCATGCCAGCGAAGGTGATGCCCAGCGCAATAGCGACCAACATCCAACCGAATGCTTGCCAGCGCTTGCTTTTCTTGAGCGTTCGCTCTGAGAGCCACGCGAACACGCTGCTCAAGATGAGTGTGCCGGTGCTCAGCGCGCCGGTGCCGATCTTCGGCATGCCCTCCGGCGGCCACGGGAGGGTCGTCTGCGATTGCGAGTAAAAGTAGCAGAAGATCAGATAACCGAAAAGACTGGCTTCCGTCGCGACGAGTGCCAAGACACCCCACCATCCGCCTGAGTGCTCCCCCGCACTTCCGACCGGCAGAGCATCCTTGCTTCTGCCTGTGTTCGCGGGAACTGTCTGCGCGGGTTCGGGGGGCTCGCGCTGCCCAAGCGCGCGCCGCGGCCACATCCACGCGATGAGTGTTGCGCCTGCCGCCGCGAGTGCCACAACGGTGAAAGATGGCGAGCGCAGCAGCACGCCTAGAAAAACAAGCGCGCCAAAAAGCCCGAGGAAAAACGGCGACCACGCATCTTCGGGCATCTTAAGAATGACATCGGGGCTGCCGCTGAAAGGGTGTACTCCAAGCGCTTCCCGTCCCCGATGAAGCAGGTAACCCGATGCCAGGCTCGACTGCCGCCCCTTCGGCTGAAGGCGATCCTCCCACATCGGATGCCGCGATTCGATCACCGGCAAGACTGCAAAGTTGTACGGCGCCGGCGGCGACTCGGTCGACCATTCGAGCCCAGGCGCGTCCCACGGGTTCTTCGGCGCTTCACGTCCGCGGCGTGCCGAGACGAGTGCGTTCACCACAAAGAGCAGCACGCCTAACGCAAAAATGAAGGAACCGATTGTCGTGATCAGATTCGACGTATCCCACCCCATGCCTTCAGGATAGGTGTAGATGCGCCGAGGCATGCCGAGCAAACCCGAGATGTGCATCGGGAAAAAGCCAAGATTGAAGCCCACGAGGATGATCCAGAACGCGATCTTGCCCCATCGTTCATTCATCATCCGTCCGGTGAACTTCGGAAACCAGTAGGTGATTCCGCCGAAGACCGGGAAAACATTGATCCCCAGCAGCACATAATGCAGATGCGCCACGACAAAGTAGGTCTCGGTAAGCTGCCAGTCGAGCGGCACTGCGGCCGTCATCACGCCGGAGACGCCGCCAATGACGAACATCAGCACAAAACTCGCGAAATAGAGGAACGGTACGGCGAAAACGGGCCGTCCAGTCCATATCGTCGCGACCCATGCAAATACGGCGACCGCGCTTGGAATCGAAATGAGCAAGCTCGCCGCGCCAAAGAAGGCCAGTGCCAGGGGCGTGATCCCGGTTGCGAACATGTGATGGATCCACACTTCGAAACCGACAATCATCGTGACGACAGTAGCCATCGCTACAGCCGCGTACGCGACGAGGGGACGACGGCAGAAGGTCGGCAGGGCATCCGAGACGATGCCCATAGCGGGCAGCACGACGACGTAAACCCACGGATGCGCGAACATCCAGAACAAGTGCTGCCAGAGCAGCGGCCGGCCGTCGCTCGCCACGTCGAAGAAATGCGTACCGATATTTCGGTCCATCCACAGCAGCAGGAACGCCAGACTCACCGACGGCACGGCGAAGAGATTTGCACACGAAATGGTAAGCGTGCCCCACACGATAATCGGCAGCCGGTCCACCGACATGCCGACCGCGCGCATGCGAAAAAGCGTGACCACAAAATTCACTGCCCCAACGGTCGTCGAGATGCCCAGAAGCACCATACCGAGGGAATAGACATCGATATTTATTCCCCGGCTGTACTCCAGGGATGAAAGCGGCACATAGTTGAACCAGCCGGCGTTGGGCGCCTGCCCGAACGGAAAACTGCCATAAAGGAAGATGCCGGCAAAGAGAAAGACCCAATACGAAAGCGCGTTCAGACGGGGAAACGCCATGTCGCGCGATCCCAACATGAGCGGCCACAGGTAATTCGAGAAGCCGCTGAGCACCGGAAGCGCGTACAAGAAGATCATCGTAACGCCGTGCATCGTGAAAAGTTCGGCGAACTGGCCAGGCGTCACCAGTGATTGGTTGGGCTGTGCGAGCTGCAGCCGCATAACAAGCGCTTCAATTCCGCCCAGCAAAAGAAACAGGAAGGCTGTCACGATGTAGCGCAAGCCGATCTTTTTGTGATCGACGGTTGTAATGAAACCGCGCCAACCGGCATCGCCTTCCCAGATTTCACGCAGGTGCTTTTCGGCCTCCGACCCCTGAGGGACGCTGCCAAACTCAGGCTCGCGTCGGAAGGCGACCCGATGGGCCTGCGCAGCGCTTCGATCACCGATAGCGGCCATCGTCTGTTCCTTACTTGAGAGTGGCGAGGTAGGACGACAAGTCGCTCGCTTCAGCGGGCGCGAGCTTCATGTCGGGCATGAGCGTGCCGGGCTTGATTTCCTGAGCGTGCTGGATCCAGTCGATCAGGTTCTCCGGTGTATTGACGACGCTTCCTGCCGCAAGCAGCCGACGCGACAACACGTGGGTGAGATCGGGCGCCTGAACGCCGGCGGCTTTGCTGCCCCGAACCGTATGGCATCCCGCGCAGCGTTCTTCGAAGAGCTTCCTCCCTCGTATCGCTTGCGCTGTCGACGGTGCGGGTGCTGCCCTCATTTGCGCGGCGTACCAACGGTCATAGTCTGCCTGCGGCTGTGCGTACACCTCGAACGCCATATGGGCGTGCTGTACGCCGCAATACTGCGTGCATTGGCCTCGAAAAATCCCCGGGTGGTCCGCCTGAATCCACTGCCGGTTTGTGATACCGGGAATCGTCTGCGTCTTGCCCGACAAGTCCGGCACCCAGAAAGCGTGGATGACGTCGGCACTTTTCAGCAGCACGAGCACCGGCACGCCGGATGGAATATGCAACTCATTGGCCGTTGAGAAGTGGCTCTCGCCCTCTCCATAGTCGACTTTCCACCACCAATCGTAGGCAGTAACCGCCACAGTCAACTCTGGCGCATTTGGCGGGTCTGCGACCTCCGCGAGCACAGAAAGCATATAGACGGCAATGCCGAAAAGCGCAATTGTGGAGAGCAGGGAGCCAACAAAGACCAAACGCAGCCCACCCTCGGAGACGAGCGCTCGCGCGTCCTGTTGCTTCCTGCGCCGAAACATGCCGATGAGAAGCATTGCTGCGATGATCACGCACACGAGCACGCATATGGTCGCAAGCGTCCATCCGAGATAAATGACTGGCTGTGCAGCGGGCCCCTTGCTGCGCAGAAAATACGCGAGCGGCGTCGACGCTGCCGCCAGCAAGTCTGCTTCGCGCGAAGGCGCTTCGGCGCCGAGGGCGCCGAGATGATGGAGCGCGGCACAGAGCAAGGCTCCGACCTGCACAACCGACACGAGAACACGGCGCACCACGCTGTCTCCTGGATCTTCGGACCGAAATCGCTTGAATGCACTTCCGCCTTCTTCCTGCGCCCGATCAATGCCAGATTTGGCTGCGTCGGCTTGCTGAGCGCTGAGCAACTGCTATTCCAATTTGGTCGCGCGACGCAACCGGTGCACACGTCGTACGACTCACCCCAAACGATATGTATCACAGTGTGATATTTTTTCAAACGCTTGCAAAGTTTGCTAGGGCGTGCGCGAACGGATCGCTGACGTGAGCTTGGCGCGGCTTGCACCTAACGTTAGCGGTAGCAGCGGTGTCGGCTGATCGACAAGAACATGTAAGGCGCGCGGTGCACGGCAGTGACGATGTGCAGCACCTCTCGCATTATCGACAGGTCCTGAGAACGCAGCTGCGGCAATCCGAAGCGTTAGCGCAATCGCCCGGGATCACCGCGCTTCAAACGTCTCTATCGGTCCACGCGGGCGACACGCCGGGACGCTTGTGGGCGACGATCGGGGAGCTCGCCGAGCGTCTCAAGGCCCGCCTGGCCGGAGTGTTGGTTCTCCTGCGAGCGCGCACAGCTCGTTGAACGCAAGCTGTGAGACAAAGATCGTCGTCATGTATAGGCGCATCTCACTCGCAAGGCGAACGATGCGTCCATCGAGTCGCTGCCTTACATCTAGACCAATAAGGGCGTTGCGAAGCTTGCTTGCAGAAGACTAACGGTGCCTTCGATGCGCTTAAGCCCCTCGTCCGTCCGAACGCGGCACATTCATTGCATCACGTTATGACATATCGACTTCAGCCCAAGTCACAATCTTCTTCGCTGCAACCAAGGAGCAAACCATGTCTATCACCGTCGGCGATTTCTTGGTCGACCGCCTGCACGCATGGGGCGTGCGTCGCATTTTTGGCTATCCCGGCGATGGTATCAACGGCATCCTTGGGGCGTTGAATCGTGCGCAAGGCAAGATCGAATTCGTTCAGACGCGGCATGAGGAAATGGCTGCCTTTATGGCTTCAGCGCATGCAAAGTTCACTGGCGAGCTTGGGGTTTGTCTGGCGACATCCGGACCTGGTGCAGCGCACCTCCTCACTGGTCTCTACGACGCACGACTAGACCACATGCCCGTGCTCGCCATCGCCGGACAGCAAGCGCGCGCATCGCTCGGTGGCCACTTCCAACAGGAAGTCGACCTCCAATCGATGTTTAAGGACGTCGCGGGCGCCTTCGTGCAACAAGCAAGTGTTCCCGCCCAGGTTCGTCATCTTGTCGACCGAGCCGTCCGAACTGCGCTGGGCGAGCGGAAAGTCGCTGCGCTTGTATTCCCAAACGATTTGCAGGAACTCAAATACGAGCCGCCGCCGCGCAAACACGGGACGTTGCACTCCGGGGTAGGCTATCGCGCGCCCAAGACCGTGCCGTATCCAGATGATTTGCAACGAGCCGCGGAGATCCTCAACTCGGGCAAGAAGGTCGCGATCCTCGTCGGCGCGGGCGCGTTGCAGGCGACCGACGAAGTGATCGCGGTGGCGGAAAAACTCGGCGCGGGCGTCGCGAAAGCACTCTTAGGCAAAGCCGCGCTTCCAGATGATCTGCCCTACGTGACCGGCTCGATCGGTCTGCTCGGCACGGAGCCGAGCTACAAGTTGATGACCGAATGCGACACCTTGCTGATGATCGGCTCGGGCTTTCCTTACTCGGAGTTCCTCCCGAAAGAAGGCGCGGCGCGCGGAGTACAGATCGACATCAAACCCGACATGCTGTCCCTTCGCTATCCGATGGAAGTCAATCTTGTTGGCGACAGCGCGGAGACGCTGCGCGCGCTTTTGCCGCTGCTCGAACCAAGCACGGATCGCGCATGGCGCAAGGACATCGAAGGCTGGATGACCGACTGGTGGCAAAAGCTCGAGAAGCGCGCGCTAGTGTCGGGAACCGCGGGCGTGAACCCGCAGCGCACGGTGTGGGAGTTATCGCCGCGCGTACCGTCCAACGCCATCGTCACCAGTGATTCGGGATCATGCGCAAATTGGTACGCGCGTGATCTGAAAGTCAAGCGCGGCATGATGTGCTCGCTTTCCGGGGGACTCGCGTCGATGGGCGCAGCCGTGCCCTATGCGATTTCGGCAAAATTCGCGCACCCTGAGCGGCCGGTGATCGCGCTGGTGGGTGACGGCGCAATGCAGATGAACAACATGGCCGAGCTTATCACGGTCGCGAAGTACTGGAAGCAATGGTCCGATCCGCGCTGGATCTGCATGGTGCTTCACAACGATGACCTGAATCAAGTTACCTGGGAACAGCGCGTCATGAACGGTGACCCGAAGTTCGAAGCGTCGCAAGACATTCCGTCGGTGCAATACCACCGCTTCGCTGAATTGATCGGACTTCGGGGAATTTACGTCGATGACGCCGAGCGCATGAGCGCAGCATGGGATGAAGCGCTGGGCTCAGACCGGCCCGTCGTGATCGAGGTGAAAGCCGATCCAAATGTTCCCCCACTGCCGCCGCACATCACCTTGCAACAGGCAAAAGCTTTCGCTACGACGCTTTTCGAAGGGGATCCGAACGAAGGCAACATCATCGTCGACACTGCGAAACAGGTGCTGGGTGCAGTGTTGCCGGGACATAAGGACAATTAACGGAGGCCAGCCTAATGCACCTCACAAAACGCGAGGCACCGGTCGAAGCGGTTCGGGCGCGCGCCTACACCATCCCGACCGACCGGCCCGAAGCCGATGGTACTTTCGCCTGGAAATCGACGACGCTCGTGGTTGTAGAGCTTACCGCAGCAGGCAAGACGGGCATCGGCTATACCTACAACGACGCGACGACCGCGAGCTTCATCGAATCGACGCTCGCCCCGACACTCGTCGGCGAAGACGCCTGGAACATCGACGCCCTTTGGATACGCATGCAGCGGCGCGTGCGAAACATTGGCCGCTCGGGGATCGCCGCCTGCGCGATATCGGCGCTCGACTGCGCGTTGTGGGACGTGAAGGCGCGCCTGCTCGACTTGCCGCTCGCGCGTCTGCTCGGCGCGGTGCGCAACCGCGTGCCACTTTATGGCAGCGGCGGCTTCACCACGTACAGCGACAACGACATTCGCGACCAGCTCTCGAACTGGGTGCACGAAGACGGATGCCGATGGGTGAAGATCAAAATCGGTACCGAGCCTTCGCGCGATCCGCATCGCGTGGCCGTCGCGCGAGAAGCGATCGGCGATGACGCAGGCCTCTTCGTCGATGCCAACGGGGCGTTTGATCGCAAGCAGGCCCTCTTCTACGCCCAACGGTTCGCCCAGCATGACGTCGAGTGGTTCGAAGAGCCGGTGTCGTCGGACGATCTCGCCGGCCTGGCTTCGTTGCGCGACGCACTGCCCGCGCATATGGAACTCGCTGCGGGCGAATACGGCTACACGATCGACGACTTCCGCGCGCTGCTCGCCAACGAAGCCATCGATGTGCTCCAGGCCGATGCCACTCGCTGCGGCGGCATCACGGGCTTCCTGCGCACAGCAACGCTGTGCGACGCGTTTCATATTCCGCTGTCGGCCCACTGCGCACCCGCCCTCCATCTGCATGTAGCGTGCGCAGCTGCGCGTTTGCGGCATCAGGAATGGTTTCACGATCACGTGCGCATCGAGTCGATGCTCTTCGACGGGGCACCGCGTGCGCGCGACGGCGCGATCGCGCCGGACTGGTCGCGACCGGGTTGCGGACTCGATTTCAGGCATGCTGATGCGCATCGGTATGCGGTCTGACGCGCGGCGAGCGAATGGAACACAACGAAGCGAAGAACATGACGCAAACCAGAACAATCGACATCGCCATTGGCTGCGCAATCGCTGCGGCTGGACTCGCGCTCGTGCGCCTGGGCGGGCGCAAGCCGCATCGCCCGGCGATGCAGATGCACATCGATACGGCGCGCACTTTCAATCACAGTTCCGCGCTGCTCGCGCTGTCCGTGCTCGCCGACAGCGCGATGGAGCACTATCGCGGCTCGTTCGACAATCCCGCGATGTACACCCCGCTCGTCGTCTCGACGCTGTCGCTCTTCGCCGGCTTGCATGGCGGCTCCGATCACGAACCGACGCATCATCCGGTGCGCAATGCAGTCTATGTCAGCGCGGCACTCGCCGGCGTCGCTGGGACCGGGTTCCATCTTTACAACATCACGAAGCGCCCCGGCGGTTGGAGCTGGCATAACCTGTTCTATGCGGCGCCGATCGGCGCACCGATGGCGTTGCTGCTCTCGGGCGCACTCGGCGCGGTATCCGAGCGGTTGCGCGACGAGCCCGCGCACGAGCCGGGTCTTTTCGGCATGCCGGCGGGACAGGCGCTCGCGCTCGTCACGAGCGCAGGACTGGTCGGGACCCTCGGCGAAGTCGCGCTGCTGCATTTTCGTGGTGCGTTCCAGAACCCGGTCATGTATGCGCCGATCGTCGTTCCGCCGGTCGCATCGGCGCTGCTCGTCAATGCCGCCCTCGCTCGTCCGCGCGAGCGCTGGTTCACGCGGTTATGGCTGCGCGTGACGACGGCACTCGGGTTCATCGGTGTCGGATTTCATGCCCGCGGCGTCGCGCGCGCGCGTGGCGGCTGGCGCAACTGGAGCCAAAATCTCTTTAATGGACCGCCGCTGCCCGCACCGCCGAGTTTTTCGGCGCTCGCACTCGCGGGACTCGCGGCGCTGCGTCTTCGGGAGACCGAGAAGAAATGAAGGACCTACCCCGCTATCCCGGCTACGACGTGATGACCAAGCGTGACACGCCTTCGTGGGACGACGTCACGCGCCATGTCATCGACGAGCGGCTCGCGACGCCCGACGGGCCGCACTTCTTCGATGCTGTCGAATGGCGCGGGCTTTGCGCGCTGTGCGCATGCATCGTGCCACAGGACAGTCAGCGCCCCAACGTGCCGGTCGCCGCTCTCGTCGATGCGCGCCTAATGAAGAATACTGGCGACGGATATCGCGATGCGCGTCTGCCGCCCATGCGCGACGCGTGGCGCATCGGCCTTCGCGCGCTGGATGCCGAAAGCCGGGCGCGTCACGAACTGCCGTTTGCGAGCATCGAGCATGACCGCCAGCATGCGCTTCTCGTCGACATGCAGCAAGGCAAGCTCGATAGCGCCGAATGGAACGGTATGCCGCCCGCCCTCTTCTTCGCCGAGCGTGTGCTGCACGACATCTGCGGGATGTACTACGCGCATCCGCATGTGTGGAGCGAAATCGGCTTCGGCGGCCCGGCCAATCCGCGCGGCTATGTACGCATGGTCGCCGACCGGCGCGACCCATGGGAAGCCGTCGAAGCAAATGCCGGCCACAAAGAGGCCGCGCAGAAGGAGAATCGTCGTGCCCGCTGATTCGTCCCAAGACGCGCAGCACATGCCGCGCGGGAAGAATGGTCGCGCGCCCGACGTGTTCCATCCCGGCGCATGGGTTCGAATGCGCGAGTATCCGCAGGACGAAGCGGTGGACTTTGCGATCGTCGGCACGGGCGCGGGCGGTGGCACGCTTGCCTGCCGTCTCGCGGAGAAAGGCTTCAAGGTCGTCGCGCTCGATGCCGGCGCGTGGTGGCGTCCGCTTGAAGAGTTCGCGTCCGATGAGACCCATCAGGGCAAGCTCTTCTGGACAGACGAGCGCATTTGCGAAGGCGAGAATCCGCTCAAGCTCGGCAACAACAATAGCGGCAAAGCCGTCGGCGGCAGCACAGTTCACTTCGCGATGGTCTCGCTGCGCTTTCGGCCGGAATGGTTCAAGTCGCGCACACTGCTCGGCTACGGCACCGACTGGCCGATCGACTGGCGCGAAATGTGGCGTTATTACGCCGAAGTCGAAGAGGCGCTGAAGATCGCCGGACCAGTGAACTATCCGTGGGGTCCAAAGCGGCCGCGCTATCCGTATCGCGCCCATGAGCTGAACGCCGCGGCGCTCGTGTTGGCGCGCGGCTGTGAAGCGCTTGGCATCGACTGGGCGCCGACGCCGCTCGCCACGGTCTCCGCGCCGCGCGGCGAAGCGCATCCGTGCGTTTATCGCGGCTTTTGCGTCTCGGGTTGCGCGACGAACGCGAAGCAAAGCGCGCTCGTCACGTGGATACCGCGCGCCGTGCGCGCGGGCGCTGAAGTCCGCGATCTCGCGATGGTCGGCCGCATCGTCATGGGTGACGACGGGCGCGCCACTGGGGTCGAATACTTTCGCGAAGGACGCTGGCAGTTTCAGCGCGCACGCAACGTCGTAGTCGCCGGATATGCAATCGAAACGCCGAGGCTCTTACTCAACTCCGCGACGGACCGTTTTCCCGATGGCCTCGCCAATCGTTCAGGCCTCGTCGGCAAGAATTTGATGGTTCAGACCAATCAGGCCGCGTGGGGCACGATGGACGAAGAAGTGCGCTGGTACAAAGGGCCGCCGTCGCTCGCGCTGACTGAGCACTGGAACTACGAGGACAAAGGCAAGGACTTCTTCGGCGGGTATTGCTATATGAGCCAAGGACCGCTGCCGGTGGCATGGGCATCGACGCAGAACGGTAGAGGTCTGTGGGGCCAGTCCTTGCTCGACGAGATGCAGAAGTACAACCATCAGGCGGGGCTGAAGATCGTCGGGGAAACCATGCCACAGGAGCGCAATCGGGTGACGCTCGCCGACGAAAAGGATCAGTACGGCCTGCCCATCGCGCGCGTGACCTATTCGCTGTGCGACAACGACAAGCGACTGGTCGCGCATTCGCTCGACTTCATGAGCCTCGCGCTCGAAGCGGCGGGTGCGCGCGACGTCTGGCGCGAAATCGACGACACCTGCCATCTCAACGGCACTGCGCGCATGGGCGATGACCCTTCGACGAGCGTCGTCAATGGCGATTGCCGCAGTTGGGACATCGACAACTTGTGGATCTGCGACGGCTCCGTCTTCCCGACCGTCGGCGGCGTGAATCCGTCGCTGACCATACAGGCGATCGCGCTGCGCACCGCTGACCGTATCGAGGCGCTCGCCGCGCGTGGAGATCTCTGATGAGCGAGACACGAAGAATTGCTGTCATCACCGGCGCCGGTGCGGGCGTCGGGCGTGCAGCTGCCGATGAGTTCGCCCGCCACGGCTATGACGTCGCACTGTTGTCGCGCGATGGTGAGCGGCTCGCGCGAGCCGCTGCGCAGATCGAGGCGGCCTTCGGCGTGCGCGCGCTCGCCATGTCGACCGATGTCGCCGATGCGCGCGCCGTCGAGGCAGCGGCATCGCACGTAGAAGACACGCTCGGCCCAATCGATGTGTGGGTCAACGTCGCGATGGCGACCGCCTTCGCGCCCGTCTCCGCGCTCACGGCCGAGGAAATCGAGCGCGGTACGCGCGTCACGTATCTCGGTCAGGTCCACGGCATGATGGCGGCGCTCTCGCGCATGCGAACGCGAAATCGAGGGACGATTGTGAATGTTGGCTCGGCGCTGGCGTACCGCTCGGTACCGCTGCAATCGGTGTATTGCGGCGCGAAGTTCGCCATTCGCGGCTTTACAGATTCGCTGCGCTCGGAAATCATCCACGACAAGCTCAAGGTCCACCTGACGGTGGTCGAGCTTCCGGCGATCAACACGCCGCAGTTCGACTGGTCGATGAACAAGACCGGCAAGCGCGCGCGGCCGGACGCGCCGATCTTTCAGCCGGAAGTCGCGGCGCGCGCGATCTTTTTCGCGGCGACACACCGACGGCGCGAAGTATGGCTCGGGTTCTCGACGGTGAAGGCTATTCTTGCGAACCGCATCGCGCCCGCGCTAATCGACCGATACCTGGCACGCGCGGGATACGATGGTCAGCTCACCGACGAGCCGCTCGAATACAACGCAGCAGGCAATCTGTTCGAAGCTGTGCCGGGCGACTTTGGGGCACATGGGCGGTTCGATGACGAAGCCCGGCAGCATAGCTGGGAGATGTTCACCGATCGCCATCGCTCGTTTTTCTGGGGGCTCGCGAGCCTTGGCGCGGTGGGCCTGCTGCACTTCGTCGCTAAAAAACGGAGCTGAGCCGAATGAGCCGCCCCATCGACGATTACGCGCTCCTAGGCGACGGCGAAACGACTGCACTGCTCAGCCGCAACGGCTCTATCGACTGGCTATGCTGGCCACGCTTCGACGACGACGCGTGCTTCGCCGCACTTCTCGGCACCTCGGACAACGGCTGTTGGACGCTCAGCCCGGTCATGCGCATCGAGCGCAACGCGCGTCGCTACCAGCACGACACGCTGATCATGGAAACCGACTTCGAGGTCGGCGAAGGCGCGGCGCGCGTGACCGACTTTATGCCCGTCAGCGACGGTCCGAGTTCGGTCGTGCGCATCGTGACCGGCTTGCGCGGTGTCGTCGAGATGCGCTCGGATTTGCGGCTGCGCTTCAACTACGGCGAACTCGAGCCGCTCATCGAACGCGTCGACGGCGCGATGCAGGCCCGTATAGGAACCGACCGTGTCCTACTTCGTGCGAATGTCGAGATGACGGTCTGCGACGGAGCGATACTCGCGACCTTCACCGTCGCAGCGGGCGAATCCATGAAGTTCGCGTTGAGCTATGGTCACGCGCACGAACCGCTTCCCGAAGCGTTCGACGTCGACATCGCCCTGCGTTCGACGCAACGCTTCTGGCGAGACTGGATTAGCACGTTCGACGACAACCGCACGGCTTGGCCGGTGCAGACCCGTCGTTCGCTTTTGACTCTGAAGGCGCTCATCCATCGTCGCACCGGCGCGATCGTCGCTGCTCCGACAACATCGCTACCGGAAGCGCCGGGAGGAAGGCTCAATTGGGACTACCGCTACGCGTGGCTGAGAGACACCAGTTTCGCGATGGTTGCGCTGCTCAACGCCGGCTACTACGAAGAAGCCGGCGCGTGGCGCGACTGGCTGCTGCGCGCGATCGCGTGCGCGCCGGAGCGCAGCCGGATCATGTACCGCGTGGACGGCGGGCGTCATTTGCGCGAATGGAACGTCGATTGGCTGCCAGGTCATCGGTATGCGAAGCCCGTACGCATCGGCAATGCAGCGGCGCATCAGCATCAGCTCGACGTGTTGGGAGAAGTCATCGATTGCCTCGATGTGGCGAGACGCGGCGGGCTCGAGTCGGCGGACCAGGAACAGGTAATCGAGACGCGCATCGTCGAACATCTCGAGAAAATCTGGCACTTGCCCGGCGCGGGCATCTGGGAGTCGCGCGGTGAACCCCGTCACTACACCTATTCGCGCGTGATGGTCTGGGTCGCGCTCGATCGTTTCGTGAAGCATTGCGCAGCGGAAAGCGCCCTTTCGCCACTCGCGAAGAGGATGGCTTCACTGCGCGAACACATTCGCGAAGAAGTGCTTCGCGAAGGCTGGAACGAAGGGCTCGGCAGCTTCACGCAGTACTACGGCAGCGAAACGTTGGATGCGAGCCTCTTGTTGTTGCCGCTCGTCGGCTTTCTGTGCGCTGACGATCCGCGCATGGCTTCGACGATTGAACGCATCCGCCGCGACCTCTGCGAGGACGGTTTGATTCGACGCCTAGAGCGGCACGCCGGGAACGCTAACGAAGGCACTTTTCTCGCGTGCTCATGCTGGATGGCCGATTGCCTGAACCTTCAAGGGCGCACAAGAGAGGCGCGGCAGCAGTTCGAACGCGTGCTAGCCACGGCAAACGATGTCGGGCTGCTGTCCGAACAGTACAACGCGCAGCGCCACGAACTGGCCGGAAATTTCCCGCAGGCGCTTAGCCATCTTGCAGTCGTCAATACGGCGCTCGGCTTATGCGGGCCGACGTTGCAACGAGGCGGCGGTTAGCCACATCGTTAAAGTCCCGGTCACGGAGACAGCAGGCGATTTCGCCGTTAGACAATGCAACATGTCGATTGCACTCTGCAGGCTTGCTTTCCTGAGCACTGCGCCCTCGCGCGCGCTTGGCTAGTGCTTGACACCGTCCACGATTTTTGCGCCGCTGCTTGACGACCGCAAATCGCTGCGCGCTATCTTTGCAAGTCTCTCGTAATGCTTCCGAAAATCGGCGAGTTCCTTCTGATCCAGTTGTTCAAGATCGAGCAGCGCGTTGTGCGCAGTGTCAATCGCTCGGATGATCTCATCGAGTTTGATCTGCATGGCCGCCGTGTCTCGATTCTGAGTGTTCTGAATCAGAAATACCATGAGGAACGTAACGATCGTCGTCGATGTATTGATCACCAGTTGCCAAGTATCGCTGAAGTGAAACAGCGGGCCCGATGCTGCCCAAACAACAACGAGGCTTCCAGCAGTGACGAACGTCCAGGAGCGCCCCGCCAGTCGAGCGAGTGAATTCGAGAAGCTAAGGAACCAGGAAGTCTTCATCTCTCGTCTCCACCAACCTATATAGCAGGCCACGTGCGTTGGCGCTCGACGTTTCGCGCCGTGAAGTGTCAGTCGCTGCCAAATGCGACCGTGCTCAGCAAAGCCAGCTCTGATTGCCGCGAATCCAGGCGAGTGTGCTGAATGACCACAGGTACATCCGATTCGAAGTAGCTCGCGTACTCAGTCCCAGTTGGGATCTTCTCGGGTTCGCAGAGATCATTGAAGCGCATATGCAACGTCCGCTGGGCTGGCACGGTGACGCGGTATGGCCCAGCGGGTGCCCGATCCTTGAAGAAGACTGTAAGTTCGATATGTGCGTCTTCGTCGCCCGCATTGAGGATGCACGCCGCCTCATGGCTCTGCAGGTCAGGTCCGGGACCATTGCTATAAGGCGGCAGATAGCCTTCAGCGATCGCCCATCTGTTTTTTCCTATCGCGCGCATGCATCCTCCTCATCCATCGCCCGTTCCACCAACAATGATTCAGCAATAACCGCTCCTTTCGCCGCTTGCATACATCACATCATGATATATATTTTAGGAAAGGACGAGGTTGGAGGAGCCATGTTGATTAACAACGACTTCGAGATAGGATATGTCATCACCGTCTTTTCGCTCCTGGGAATCATCTTCGTTGGAGCGCTGTTCGCGAGGCTGCATCTCGAGCGCTGGCATCCGCGGGTGGTGGGCGCGGTGCTGGGCGCGCTGATTGGCTTTGCGCTGATCGAAGCGGTGCCGATCATTTCCTAGCGGTGATCCTTGTGGTGACGCTTTGCACCGGCGGCGCCGAGAATCTGGTTTGCTCGATCCGCACGAGACGCCGCTCGCTTTCTATGCGCTCCAGATAATGTCCGCGTCTTTGCGCCTAGCTTCCCGCAACATATCGAGGAATGGCAGCGCCCGCGATTGGAGACCCATCCCGGTCCGCTCGGCAGTACGCGACAGGGGACGATAAATCGCACCGTGCTCGTAAGCGATACCTTCGTCTTCCTTCAGAACTGTCTCCAGGCGATCGATCGCGTTGTCAAACTCGCTATGCAGGATGACGCCTCGGGACCCGATGCGCTTACCGATAACGGCTAGAAGATAGCCGGCGAGGTCGCGCAACATGACAACATCGGGCGTGGCCTTCGAATGGAATTTTATCAGCATTGTCATACTCCTTGGCACGAACGCTTGATTCGGACAAACGGCGCGGGCTTTTCCTACCGCGTCTACGGCGCCTGTGGTCCCGTTGTCATGAGCACGCTGCAGGAGACGTGATCCAAAAACCGGCCCTCGTCTTGCCCGGTCAACCAACGGTAGAAACGACCGCTCCGGTGATGCCCGACGACGATCAGATCGATATCGAGCGCTTTTGCGCAAGCGGAAATTTCCATTATTGGATTCCCGACCGCCAGATGGCCTTGCGCTACGACGCCGAGATCCGCCAACTTGTCCACGCCTTCCTCCAGCAACGCCTTCGCGGTCTGTTGCTCATGCGCAAACGACATTGCAGGAATGACGGGGAGGCCCTGCATCCACTCCGTGTCGTCGATAACCGCCAGCAGATGTGTTTCAACGTGAAGGTCGCGGGCGAGTTGAGCGCCGAGACGAAGCGCGCGGCGCCCTTCGGCCGTGCCGTCATAACACAACAGGATTCGGTGATAGCTGGTCACGGTTCCTCCGCGTCTTCAGCGCGGATACATCACATTATGATACATTTTGCGGAAATAGCCAGCGGACGGGCGAACCCTTTCTATCTCCGGCGTATGACGTACGTCAGCGCATTTGGGAACCAGCAGATGGTTCGGCGGCCGTCGTGAACTGTTCGAAGCGGGAGCGGCGGCCATCGCTACCAGCTCATTGCCGGCGACGCGTTGGCGAATAAGGAGCCGCACAATTTGCTGACTTCAAAGAATGGGGCGCGCATTACTTCTCATGCACCGCCCGCTCGCTGAAAGTCCTTTTACCTCTCGCTGGACGGACAGGACATCCCGCAATCCGGCTTGCGCCGTCCGTTGCAATTCTGGATGGTATTGTTTTTATTCTCAGCTCACCGGCTCAATCCCGTCACACACCGGTGGCAAGGCCACCATGAAGCTAGAGCTAGCCGCTCCCGTCGGCGCCACTTCGAATTCCTGGCGATGCTGGCGCATGAACTCAGGAATCCGCTCGCACCGCTCAGAACCGTGGTGAGTCTGCTTCGTCGCGGTACATCTGTAAGCGACGGGCAATTCCTCCTTGCCACAATGGAACGCCAGATTACCCACCTGACGCGACTTGTGGACGATCTGCTCGAGGTCTCGCGTATTACGCAGGGGCGCATCGTTTTGAAACGGGAGCCGCTCTTGATCGGCGGCGTTGTCTACGGCGCGGCTGAGTCAGTTGCCCCGCAAGTCGAAGAGAACAAGCAGCGGTTGACGATTGACGTTCCCAGAGACACCGTCTGGGTTTGCGGTGATACGACGCGTATGACGCAGATCTTGGTGAACGTTCTGCAGAACTCGTGCAAGTACACGCCGGCTGAGGGCGAAATTCGTGTGTGCGTATCAGCAGACTCCGCTCATGTCACGATCGTCGTTGAGGACACTGGCGCAGGCGTCGCGGCCGACTTGCTGCCGCGAATCTTTGACTTGTTTTTGCAAGGAGAGCGTAGGCTCGACCGATCGAAGGGAGGTTTGGGCATCGGACTGTCTCTGGTGCGCAAGCTGGTTGAAATGCACGAAGGCTCAATACATATCGAAAGTCCCGGACCTGGCCTTGGGACCACCGTCAGGATCACGTTCCCGCGGTTGAATCGACAAGACGAGGTTCCTGGCATCGCTGACAACCACCGCGCACCGGTGCGCGCACCGCGAAACGACCTCAAGATCTTGATCGTCGATGACAACCGGGATGCCGCCGACTCCCTTTCCCTGGTTTGTCAGTCAGAAGGACATGTGACCCGGACTTGTTACGATCCCGAAGAGGCCATACAACAGGCCTCAACGTTTCAGCCTGACGTCGCGTTGCTCGACATCGGTCTGCCGCGGATGGATGGATACCAATTGGCAGGACGCCTGCGCGCTAAAGGGCGCAAGATACCGATCCTGGTTGCGATTACCGGCTATGGGCAGGCGGAAGACCGGCTAAAGGCACAAGCCGCTGGATTCGATCGCCATTTCGTCAAGCCGGTTGACATCAACGCATTGCTCGATCTACTGGCAACCTGCGGCTGAGCCCGCGACCGGCGCCCGGTAACCCCAATTGTCTCCAACTTGTATCGCAGTTCAGCGGAGGGTGAGTGCCAATATGTAATCAATGCAGCTAGCTTGCCGTGGCCACGGAACGGGATTCGGTCGCTTACTGCATATTTCGGCGAACGTGACCGCCGATTTCGGGAACGTGACCGTTTGGCAAGGTCGGGCGTTGCGCGGTGTCGATTGTAGATTTCCTTGCTAGTTTTGGTCGAGTTCTGGTTCGAGCACGCTGGGTTTCGGAGATGGTTTTCTGAGAGATTCGCCCGTCAGTTTGATACGGTGATGACGCTGCATAAGGCGATCTAGCATTGCGTCGGCGATCGTCTCGTCGCCTATCCAGCCATGCCAGTGTTCGATTGGTAGCTGGCTGGTCACGATCGTGGCTTTACCGGCAGACCGGTCATCAATCATCTCGAGCAAATCGTTGCGAACCATCGCGTCGAGGGCAGCCATTCCCCAATCGTCCAGCAGGAGAACATCAACGCGAGCGACCTGCAGCAACCATTTGGTGAAGCCGCCGTTGCCGTGGAGGACGCGCAGTTCCTCGCCGAGACGAGGCACGCGCAAGTACAACGCGGAGTGCCCTCGTCGGCAGGCATACTGCGCGAGGGCACAAGCGAGCCATGACTTACCGGCACCGGTTGGGCCGCTAATGAGCAGGCTGTATCCCGACTCGACCCAGTCACCGAGAGCCAGGCTCGTGAGCGAACGTGGGTCCACGCCTCGACCAGCGCGGGTGTCGAGATCTTCATGGCGGCCTGCGGATACTTCAGGCGCGCTTGCTTGAGCAGTCGGGTGCGGCGACGATCATCGCGCCAACTTGCTTCCCGGTCGACCAGCAACGACAGGCGTTCCTCGAAGCTCAGAGCCGCAGTGCCGGGCTGCGTCAGTTGCTCTTCCAATCCGTCAGCGAACCCATCCAACTTCAGGGTGCGTAGTTGCGTCAAGGTTTGGTGCATCATCATTGCGGGTTCTCTTTATTGGTAGTAGCTGGGGCCACGGACATGCGCGTGACTCGGACTGACCCATTCGACAGGCGTGGTCGCTGCCGCGCGGTCGCGGTTGTTGATGAGGATGTCGCGCACGTGGCGGTAACGATGTACACCCAATTC
>NZ_JALQDN010000076.1:0-816 GCF_023631205.1 Caballeronia sp. NCF2
GGCGTGGTCGCTGCCGCGCGGTCGCGGTTGTTGATGAGGATGTCGCGCACGTGGCGGTAACGATGTACACCCAATTCGAGCGCCAACGCGCACGCCGCTTCGAGACGGTCGCGACCATAGCGACGTGAGAGCGAGAGCAAGCCAAGGCACGCCCGATAGCCGTGCTCGGGATGGCGCTGTTCCTGCAGAAGCCGCGCGACGAGCGCGCCGGTGGCGCCGCCAATCTGCTGACCCCAGTGGATAAGCCGCTGCGGAGTCCATGCGAGATGAGCGCGGTGTGCCGCCGGCATGTGCTCGACGACGGTGGTGTAGCCTCCTACGCGATCATTGCGAGCATGGCTGGCCACACGGCGACCTCGATGCAACAACTCGACAGCACCCGCTGTGATGCGCGTCGAGCTTGAGTCCCACAAGCGCGTGAGGAACGCTGTAGCGATGTTTATCGATCTCGATGTGGTAGTCGATGCCGACCGTTACTGCCTTGAACCGCGCGAGCTCATACGGCTGCACCGGCAGTGGCTGTAGGGCCGGCGCGTCTAATTCGGTGAACGCGCTGGCGCGGCATCCAGGCAGCTTCTGAAACGGGCGCTCGTTCAAGTTCTTCAGTAGCGGGCGGATCGCGTCGTCCACCGACTGGACCGACTCGAACTGGCGATGACGCAGACGCGCCATGATCCAACGTTCGACCACCTGAACCGCCACTTCAACCTTCGGCTTATCCTGCGGGCGATAAACGCGTGCAGGCAGAAATGAGGTGCCGTAGTGACGCGCGAAGTCCAGCACGGTGTCGCCGGCGCGAGGCTCATAGCGATCGGG
>NZ_JALQDN010000077.1:0-545 GCF_023631205.1 Caballeronia sp. NCF2
GCAGGCAGAAATGAGGTGCCGTAGTGACGCGCGAAGTCCAGCACGGTGTCGCCGGCGCGAGGCTCATAGCGATCGGGACCGGCGATCATCGCGCGCGGGTTGTCCGGCACGATCAGTTGGGGAACGCCGCCGTAGAAGGTCAGCGCGCGGGCGATACCACTCAGCCAGTCCTCCATCGTCTCGGCTGGCGTGGCGCATGCGAATGTATAGCTCGATGCGCCCATGGCGGCCACGAAGATGTGCGCGCGGCGCCCTGTGGTCAACGGCAACGTGGGACCGGCGAAGTCGACGAATAGCTTCTCGCCAGCACGGTGGATCTGCCGCATCGAGCGCTTCAGCCGTTTCGCGAACGCCTTATAGTGCTCGCAGAATTGCGTGTAACGATAAGTCTTCCGATTCGCGAACTCCGCCTGATATTCCTCCCACAGCAACGTCAGCGTCACGCCCTTGCGGCGCAGCTCTTGATGAATGCGACCGTAGTCGGGCTGTGCATAGGCCGCGGGTCCGGTGGGCTTGCCAAGAAGCCGTCGCTCGAGCTCGCCCTC
>NZ_JALQDN010000078.1:0-85245 GCF_023631205.1 Caballeronia sp. NCF2
ATGCGACCGTAGTCGGGCTGTGCATAGGCCGCGGGTCCGGTGGGCTTGCCAAGAAGCCGTCGCTCGAGCTCGCCTTCGTCCATATCACAGGCGCTGGCCCAATCCAGCCCGGCGGCACCCGCCAGTCCGACGTACTTCGTGACCACGCCCTTGGAAATGCCCAGCGACGCGGCGATTCGATCATGCGAGAAACCGCCGTCGAACTTAAGTCGTAAAACGTCCTTGATCATGCGCATGTTCATCCGGTGCGCGGGCATGCTCTCTCCGGCAAAAGCCGGCGAGCATAGCTCGCGTGGTTGATGTCATGCGCAACGCCAGTCCTGTCCTCCGGTCCGTCCGGTCACGTTCCCGAAACGGCCGGTCACGTTGCCGAAATCGCCGGTCACGATCCCGAAACGGCCGGTCACCTTCGTCCGAAATACGCAGCAGCGCCTGACGCATCTTGGGTATGCTCAGTGAGACGTAATTTTCTTGGCAGCGATCGCCTTCGCCAGATCGTCGGCCAGGGCCGCTTGGACTGGCGCATGCTTTTCTCGCACCGCCTCGGCGTCTTCCGGAAGTTCGGGAACATCTTGGAGCGGAGATGCGATTTCTGCATCCCGTGCGGCGGCTAACTCCGCCAGATTTTCAGGCCGCAATGCGCGTTCGAGGATCCCCGCGTCAATGCGGAAATGCTTGCTGATCACCTCGCACGCATGTACGAGCGCGAGAGACACTTGCTTTTCGTCGCCTAAGCTTTGGCCCAGAACGGCCCGACACTTTCTCCGTCGACGTGCTGCACACCGCCGAACCGTGAGCGATCGGAAGCTGACTGCAAGCGCAAAAAGGGCGCTTGGACATGCTGACCGCACTCTATGAACGCTGCGATGAAGCGATAGGTCTCGCGCTCGTCCAGAAGGACCTTCTTTGAACCCGGTGTGTTCGCTTGCACTTACTGGGCGCGAGGGGTTGCGCTTCGAAGATCGATTGCCTTCGAGGGATCGGAGCTAGCAGCGCTGGCTCACTAGAGCTGATGACGAAATTAATCCGATTTTCGCCGGCAACGGAGAGAAGCGGACGGCGATTCACCAAAGTGCTTTTTATACTCAACCGAGAACCTGCCGAGATGCGCAAAGCCCCACTTGGTGGCGATTTCCGTGACCGACATGCTGCCAGATCCTCCTACGGTCACCAATTCCTGCCGTACACGCTCAAGTCGCAATTGCCGCACGTATCCCATCGGGCTCATCCCATAGTAGTTCTTGAAACCGGAGAATAGCCTGCTGGCGCTCACGCCTGCATGTTCAGCGATGCACTCGATGGTCAGCGGTTCTTGAACGTTGGCGCGGATGAACTCCTCAACACGGCGGACGAAAAGGGGGGCGAGTGTCCCCGCCGGACGGCGTATGCCGTCGCGGGCTGTATTAGATTGCCCGTAAAGGAGTGCGTTAATCAGGGACGATTTAAACTGGTTGAATGCCAGCGGATTCATCAACGGATGGTTGTCGACACTCATCGCGTCCGCCAGCAGAGGCAGCAAATGCGTAAGACAACTGCCTGCCGGAGAATTTAGTGACAGCTCCGGCTCGAACTCCACAGGGCGGCTGAACGACTCCCCCAGGTGCTTCTCGCAGTGTTCCTCAATGGCGCCACGCTCAATCCTAAGGATGACCTGGGGGCAAGCATCACCCCACCGCATCCGTAACGGCAATGAAGGAGAGAGGAGCGAGGCCGCCTGCGGTGTCGAAACGAAACGTCGGTTGCCGCATTCGATTTCCGCGTTGCCGTGAATGGGAATCTGGAGCAAAAAGAAATTCTCTAGGCGCCCCGGGTCAATCACAACCTCGCTGCCGTAGCCGAGCAGATTCAACGACACATCGCCATGTCGTACATGGTGCATGCGTCCCAGAAGATCATGTACGGCCGTCACGACTGAGAGTCCGTGCGGACGGAACACTCTGCCGACAATCGCCCGTACTTCCTCCAGATCGGTCGACTGCATTAAGAGGTTATCGCGATTGAAACAGGGCGCCGTTGCCAGGCTTTGCACGTCGAAGCGGGACTCTGACCGATTTTCCAAGGTTCACCTCCGACCTTACACGCCCGATATCCGGTCTTCGCGTCTCGACCGCAAGAAACGGGCCATCTTCCATCTTAGAAAAGGATGCGCATCGTTCGCATCGGCATATACCCGCAACACCGGCGGACCGCTCCGGTTTCCTCGCGCACAGCGCGAAATTCCAGGAGTTGCTGGACAGTGGTTGAAGTTGCCGGATATCACGATCGTAGTCCGACCTCGATACTGGAATCGAGCGCTCAGCCAAGTTGGGCGCGTGCACAAGGAGGACATGATGGACATCGCCGAAACTTCCCTGCATGGTCAGGTTGGCAAGTGGCTGGTACTGACGCATACGACGTATATGCGTGTGGTTCAGATCAGTCGTCTCGGATCACATCGGCACCGTTTTGTGTGCGTCGAAACTTCAGGTCCAATGGGTACGCTCGCACTTTTCTTTTTCCGGCACGGCGACCGCTCATGGCGAGTCTACCCTCCCGAAACGCAACGCCCTACCATGGCTTTCGCGCGGTAGCGTCGGCGGTAGTTGCCGATTTCCATTTTCTCATGGAGATCGAGCGTCGAAGCTTGAACGAACCCGCGAACATCGTGCTCATCCCAACGCCCGAATTGACGACACACGATATACGCGGGCAGCAGATCTCTTTTCATCATCGCCTCTTTCGCTGGCTGCGAGCGCGGTCCGCCTGTATGGCATAACCCTCGAAGGTGCACACTCTAACCATCGTCAGCATTTTGCTGCGGTAAAGGACATCGCCGCCCCGAGCCTGATCCCGGCGTACAGGGCGGACACCCGATGAACGCCTGCCAGCCGCGTACTCGAGGAATCACTCAGCGCCCGCCTTACGGCGGGCCTCCGTCGAGCATGTCAATGAAAGTGATGCACATAGCGCAGTACAACGCGCGTTCCTTCCGGCCGGTTCCGCGCGCCCGCCTCGAAATAGGCGTTGAACATCAGGTGGTCTTGCTGCGAGAAGCTATACATCGCACCCGGACCAATCGCCCAGACCGCTTCACGTTGCCCGGACACGTTCTCGCCATTCACCTTCACGTCGGTGATCTGGCGCAGCCAGTAGCCGTTGAGGCCGATGCGCAGACCCGGCATGACCTCGTATTCGGTGGCGATGTTGATGTGCAGCGCTTGCCCGGCCTGCGATGAAGCGGCGCCGGCTCCAAGACCCTGATAAGGACGATTGTTCGTGGCGTTCCAAAGGTAGTGCAGTCGCCAGGAAACTGTCCATTTCGGATTGACCCAGAATGTCGCCGCCCAATACGGATCGATCGACCAGAAACCACTGCTGGGGCTGATCGCCTTGCTCGGATTATATGCGCCCGTTGGTGCGATGATCTGAAATTCGAAACGGTGCGCAAAGCGTGGTCCGTCGGGGCCCATCACCGGATCGAACTGGATGAACGGCCCAATCAGGACGTCGCCGAACCCGGTGCGTGCGTTCAGCGCCACGTCGCCCACGCCGTCGTCGGTATGCGCCGACGCCACCCACGGCAGGATGACGTCGATGCCCGGATGGGCGCCCGCGATCTTGAACGGTGACTGATAGACGAGTTGCGTCAGTCCCGCGAAGACATCGACGTTCTGTTTCGGCAAAGCGACCTTGTTGCCGGCATTGTCATTGATACGGTCTGCCGTGTAGTACTCGAGGTACTGCGTTGCATACCAGCCAGAGCCTGCCGGCGGCGCACCATCGAGGAAGCTCGTGAAACCCAGGTTGATATTGGGTAGATCGCTAGCGGTCGCCGATGTCGTGTATATCAAGCCGATCGCAGTGAGGCAGGAAAGCAGCAGGCTGGACGCGCGGTGCTTCATTGAACGACCTCTCATCATGTAAGGCATGCGAAATAATCGGATCAAGAAAAGAAAAGGTTATTGGCGACCGCGCCGTACTGTCCCAAATGGAAGACCAGGGGCGCGTGTCCGTTTGCCTCGAAATGCTCGATATGCCCGATAAAAATCACGTGATCGCCGCCTTCGTGCTGCGCAAGATTGCGGCAAACGAAATGCGCGCTGCATCCATCGAGCACCATCGTGCCGCCCAGGCTTTCACGGCAAGCGACGCCGGCGTACTTGTCCGGCGATGCTTTCGAAAAGCGGCGGGACAGGTCGATCTGGTCCTCGGCCAGCACGTTGATCGCGAAGTGCCCGGCATTCACGAAATCCGCGCAGCTGGGCGACGTCTTGCTGATACTCCACAGCACGAGCGGCGGGTCGAGCGAGAGCGATGCAAACGAGTTCGCGGTCAGGCCGACCTTGCGTCCGTCCTCCGCGGCGGCAGTGATGACGGTGACGCCCGTCGGATACTGCCCGAAGGCGTTGCGAAGTTGCCGCACGAAGTTGACCAGGTCGTGAGGCTTTTCAGCTGCGGGCTCGTAAGTGCTGGACATGACTTATCTCCTTAGGTATTCGATCGATCAGGCGGCGTTCGCGGCGATCGCAGCGTGCTCGCCAATCAGCGCCGCGCAAGCTGCAGGGTCGAACCACCAGGGCGAGAAAGTGCGCGGGTCATCGAAACCATTGGCGATGAGCGAGGCTAGCGAAGGGAACTGACCGGCCGCACCAAGCAGTTCGAGAATGTGCGGCGGCGGCGGCGTGAGCATCGAGTTCGTCCACTTAATGACTGCTTGCGCATACGACCAATAGCGATCGAATGTCTGCTGCATCCAGTCCTCGCTGAAGGCGGCGCCGCCGCGTTCCAGAATTGCATCGAGGTAGACCTTGGTGCACTTAGCGGCATTGTTCGAACCCTGGCCTGTGATCGGATCGTTCACGACTATCGCATCGGCCATGCCGAACACCGTCTTGCCGGAAGGTAGGCGGAAGTATGGGTTGCGCACCGTGGGGGCGAAGCGGCCGGACAGGACGCCATTCGGGTCGGTCAGTTCCACGTTGGCGCACCGCTCGGCTTCCCAGGGCAGATACTTGCGGACGAACGAAAGACTCGTCGCGAGGTGCTGCTCCGGTGTCTTGACCTCGTTCCAGCAATCGAGCGGACCGCCGGGAATGCCTTCAAACACCATAATTTCGCACGGGCCGGTCGTCGTCAGCGCAGGGAATACAAAGTACTCGCCCACACCCGGGATCAGGTTGAAGCGTACGCGCGAGTAAGGGTCAGACGGCGTCATACCCTTCACGTAGGTCAGCGCCAGCGCGCGCTGCGGCTTATCGAACGGACTGCGTTCGGCGTTGCGGCCCAGCAGATTTACGATCTCGCCCTTGCCGGCCGCGAGCAGCACGAGGTCATGGCTTCGCGCCAATTCTTCCATTTCGGGCACGCCCACGTCGCAGATCCGCACGTCGGCGCCGCGGAGTTTGACGGCCTCGAGCCAAGCCGACATCTTGAGGCGCTGGTCCACGGATTGCGCAGGCCGCGTGAGGCGCGCTGACCAGTCAATCAGCTTGCCGCCGGGCACGTCCGGATGCGGCACCGCGAGGCCGATGCCTTCAACGGGTGGGCAAGCGTCTTCCCACCAGTTCAGGCCGAGGTCGCGCTCGATCTGCAGCGACGTGTTGAACATGCACTGGCTCGACATGACCTTGCCGGTGCGAATCTGCTCTGCATCGCGATTGGTCACGAGCGTGACCTCATAGTCACGTGCGAGCAGGGCAAACGCCAGTTGCAGGCCGGACTGGCCGGCACCGATGATGGCAATTTTCTTCATGACGGATATCTCCGAGTTGATAGATAGGCTCAGACTGATTGGATTGCGCGCGCAGTTACTCAGCCAGTTTTGGGATTGCGGGCACGGCCTGTTCAGGGCCCATCGCTGAATAGCCGCCATCGACGGCGTAATCGGCACCCGTCACGAAGCTCGCGGCATCGGTGCACAAGAAAGTAACGACGTGCGCGACTTCTTCGGGATTGCCCACGCGTCCAAGCAGATGAAAGGGCGCAGCCACGCGATCAGTCTTCGCGCGGTCGCCCCGAGAGAGTTCGTCCATCACACGCGACCACGTCCAGCCTGGGGAAACCGAGTTCACACGAATCCTGTCCCGCGCCAGATCGAGCGCCATGTTGCGAGTGAGCGCCTTGAGCGCGGCTTTCGAAGTCGGATAGAGCCAGCGGCCTGTCTGTGCGCATTCGGCTGAGATCGAGCTGAAGTTCACAATCGAGCCGCCGCCGCGCTCGATCATGTACGGACGCACCGCCTTTACCAGCATCACGGCGGAGATCACGTTCACGTTCATTGCGGCAAGCCAGTCGTTGCGGCCTGCCTGGATGCCGTTGTCTAGATAGCTGCAGGCCAGGTTGACGAGGATGTCGATGCCGCCGAACGTCTCGACGGTTGTTGAAACCGCTCGCGTAAGCGCACTGTCGCTCGTAACGTCCGTTTCGATGAAGACGCCGTTGGTGCCGAGCGAGTCGGCCACGCGCCTGCCGTTCTGTACGTCGATATCGAGGAGGGCGACCCGGGCGCCGGCGGCAGCTAGGTCTTTTGCGACGGATGCGCCGATCATTGTGGCGCCGCCCGTCACGATGGCGGTCCTGCCTGCAAGTGAGGTCATGGCTTGCTCGATGGTCGTTGGGTGTGTGTGATGTACCGGGAGATCAGGCGTTGTCGACGGCGCTGCTGCTGTCCCAACGCTTCATCAGCGTGTTCGACGGGATGGTTTCGTCGAGCAGCTTGTGCGCAGTTTCGACACCCGCAGTAGGGAGGCCCGTAGGATCGAGCAAGCCGATCTGCACCAGCACGCTGGCCTGGTCCCAATAAATGTGCTCGTGATAGAGCTTGTTACCTCGGAACTTCACCACGGCAAGCAGCGGTATCTCGACGCGCTTGCCCGTGGGCGCGATGCCGGGCAGCATCCAGTCGATCTCGGTCGTGTGCGTGAAGCAGAACAGCACCTCATCGACGATCTGTGTTGCGCCCACGGTGCGCGAGACCGGCGTGATCTCCGTGTCCGGCGGATTGGCGTGGACGAAGTGATGGCTGTAAAAGCGTTTCAGTTCCTTGTAGCCAACACCGCCCGTGAGGGTCGGGATATGGTTGACGTAGGGCTCGGCCACCATCGTCGCCATCGTGGCGTCCACGTTGCGCGTCGTGAACTCATGCGCGAGATGCTCTTCCCACAGGGCCGACAGATCGTAATGCGGGCCCATCGCCTTGCGGAACGCGGCCACTGCGCGTTCGTGGGCCATCATCGCGGAAGTCTTGTCGAAGTGGTCTCCACCCTTGCGCGCGAACGCGTGGTCGACGCCTGGATAGACATACACCTCGATGTTGTCCTTGCCGGCGAACGCTGCCGTGATCTGTTTCTGTGCTTCGGGCGGACAGAAGCGGTCGAGCGCCGCGATGTTCAGGACGAGGCGACCTTTGATGCTGGCGGCTTCGTCCAGTGCCCGCTCGATGCCCACGCCGTAATAGCTGACTGCGCACGTCACGGGCAGGCGGCAGGCGGCGAGATAGGCAAGCTTGCCGCCCATGCAGAAGCCGAGCACACCTGTTTCGCCTTGACACTCGGGCAGCGTGCGAAGTACGTCGAGCGTCGCGGCGATATCTGCAACGCCCTTGTCTTCGTCGTACCGCCGATAGAGGTCTAACGCGCGCTCAAAACCGGCTTCTGTATAGCCGAGTTCGATACCTGTTTCGACGCGCCAGAACAGATCGGGAACCAGCACTGT
Organism: Caballeronia sp. NCF2; assembly: GCF_023631205.1. NCBI lineage: Bacteria > Pseudomonadati > Pseudomonadota > Betaproteobacteria > Burkholderiales > Burkholderiaceae > Caballeronia > Caballeronia sp. NCF2. Next base: position 7,693 of record NZ_JALQDN010000078.1, read on the forward strand.
GTAGCCTTCCTCGGCGTAGTAGTCGGCCACTTCGCGCATAGTCGCGTTGACGCCGAAGATTTCCTGGCAGAGTACGATTCCAGGTCCCGTGCCGCTTTCAGGGACCGCTAGGTAGGCGCGGAATGCGTCGCCGTGCGGTGCAGGAATGTCTACGTATCGTCCTTTCATTGTGGCCTCTCTGATGGGGTTGCGGCTTGAGAGGCTCCAGTGTTCGGCGACAAAACAAACGGCTCTATCCGTTTTTTTTAGCGGTTATCCGCGGAATGCAAAAACCCTGCAGAACAAGGGAAACTCCTAATAAGGGAGCGAGGTCTTCGCGGAGCCGAAAACCGAGGTCGAAGAGGCGGCCGGCGCAACGTGGTCCGGGGATGAGGAGACGGACCTCCGCCTTGCGGTGAAAAAAATGACCGACCGACTGGTCGCAGTCAGATGCTGAAGCCCATACCGATCAGTGAGCGATAGGCTCGGTACCAGGTGGCCTCAACCGCTGCCAACGATTCACTCATACGGCAAATGTTCGGCCAGTCGACTCCCATTGGCCAACTGCTGCGCTCGCCCCATCACTCGGATTTGGCGCTGCCTTACACGCGAGTCCGTTTGTGAGCGACAGCGCGGTCGTGGCGCAGCGGCACCGTCGCATCGGACAGGCGCCGCTCGCACGGCTGTTTGAGCGCACGGCGCACTGCCAGTGCACGCACGACGCGGTCCGCAACCGGTTCAAGAATTGAGCTTGTGAGGCATGGATGGGACGACACCGCGCATTGCCGTCAGCTCTGCCAACCGCAAACATTTGATGCTCAGTGGCTCTGATCGCCTATAACCTGATCCGTCGCGAGATCGCCGTTGCTGCCCGCGAACCGAGGCCTGCCACACGCGCATCAGCTTTGTGCACGCGGTTCAGACGATCCGGCAGGGGATGATTGCGGCGCTGTCTAACGCCCTTTGCAAGCAAGCCTGGTTGCCTTCAGCGGCTACGCACTCAGCTGAAGGCGTCGCCAAATGAAAAACGACCCGTCGCACGTGCGAGCGAGTCGTCAAACCAGGCCCTGTTCGTTACGCCGTTCGGTATCTCCGGATGGCTGTTGCGCAGGTCCGGTCGGCCGCCACGCGGGGCTGTTACGCCGAGGCAACGCGCAGGCGATGGACGATCTGGTTGTCCTTGCCCTGAACGAGCGGAGTCAGGGTAACGTTGAACTCAATGTCCTTGTAGGTATCGGTTTTTAGGCCCAGTGCGGCGCCGCCCGTCTTTTCGATGACAGGGGGAATCAGTTCCTCGCGGGTGGCGTAGGCAAAGTCGTCCCAGATGAGCGGATCCCCTTCGATGTTAAATTGCGTGGTCAGCTTTCGGTGCTGGTCGCTCGTCACGAAGAAGTGCACGTGCGCCGGACGGTCGCCGTGACGGGCGACCTCGTTCAACAGCTGCTGAGTCGCACCCTGCGGCGGGCACCCGTAGCCCACCGGCATGAGCGTGCGGAATTGGTACTTGCCATCCTCACCTGTCCTGACCGCGCCGCGCAGGTTGAATTCGCCCTGCGTGCCGGTCGGATCAAAATGCGAATAGAAGCCGTTTGAATTGGCATGCCAGCATTCCACTAGGGCGCCTGCAAGCGGCTTTCCGTCCAGGCCTGTGACCGTGCCATGGATGACGAGCGGGCCAGCGCGCGGGTCGGGATTAATGTCGATCTTGGATACGCCATCGCGTATCGGCGCACCGGCAACATATAGCGGACCTTCGATCGAACGCGGCGTGCCGCCGTCGATGCCGATTGCCTTGTCAGCGGCGTCCATGCGAATGTCGAGATACTTCTCCAGACCGAGTCCGGCGGCGAGCAGCGCCGCTTCGCCGTCTTGTCCAAGCTTGTTCAGATAGTTGACACCGGCCCAGACTTCATCGGGCGTGATGTCGAGGTCGTCGATAGCCTTGAACAAATCGCCGAGCAGTCGCTGAAGAACCTGCTTGAAACGGCCGTTGCCGTCCTTGCTGTCGATGTTGACAGCGGCCTTCAGCAGGTCCTGCACTTCTTGCGTATCGAATACTTTGACGCTCATTGTTACTGTCTCCATGTAGTTCTCAGGGAAATTGCGATTCGTGACGCGCTCGCCCTCGAAAGAGCAGTTCTCTCCAGCTTAAACGTCGTCGTCACGAATCGACGACGGATGACGACACAACGGCGTCACCGAAATCTTCATGTATGGGAAGAGCGGCAAACCCGTCAGGATGTCGTGCAGTTCCGCATTGCTTTCAACGTCGAAGATGCTGAAATTGGCATACTCGCCTGCGAGACGCCAGATATGGCGCCACTTCCCGCTGTGCTGCAGCGCCTGTGAATACGCCTTCTCGCGACCCTTGATGTCACTGGCGACTTCCGCCGGCATATCGGCCGGCAGATTCACATCCATTTTTACGTGGAAAAGCATCGTCAATATCCTTTGCTGCGTCGGAATTATCGGGTGATCTTTATGAGCCCATCGCGGGTGAAGCGCTTGACCCTAACTTCGTCCAGTTCAATACCAAGACCCGGGCCATTCGGCACAGTCAGTTCGAAATTGCTGTAGTCCAACGAATCCGACAGGATTTCTTCGACGATCAATAGTGGCCCGAATAATTCCGTACCCCACTGCAGGTTCGCGAAGCTGGCGAACAGATGCGCCGATGCTATAGTGCTGAACGCGCCTTCGAGCATCGTGCCGCCATAGAGTTCGATACCCGCTGCATCGGCAATCGCGGCGACCTGCTGCGCAGCAAACAACCCACCACTTTGTTCGATCTTGACTGCGAACACGTCGGCGCCGTGGTTCTTTGCGATCTCAAACGCACTTTGCGGACCCTGCAGGATTTCGTCGGCCATCAATGCAACCGGGAAGCGGCCCCTCAGGCGCCCCAGCGCCGCTGGTGAAGCCACCGGCTGTTCGACCAGTTCGCAGCCGGCGTCGACCAAAGCGGGAATGGCGCGCGTTGCCTGCATCTCGCTCCAGGCCATGTTGACGTCCACGCGAACGGCCGCGCGGTCTCCGACCGCCCGTTTGATCTCGGCGACATGCCGAACGTCGGCCTCCAGCTCTTTCGCACCGATCTTCAGCTTGAAGACGTTGTGCCGTCGCGCTTCGAGCATCTTCTCAGCCTCGGCGATGTCTTTGGCCGTGTCGCCCGAAGCCAGCGTCCACGCGACGGGCAGACGTTCGCGACGGCGACCGCCAAGCAAGTCGCTCACCGGCACGCCTAGGCGCTTGCCTTGCGCATCTAACAACGCCGTTTCCAGCGCGCTCTTCGCGAAGTGATTGCCTTTGACCAGCCTACCGACGTACGCCATCAGCGCCTGAATGCCGGTGGGGTCCCGCCCGATCATCGCCGCAGCGCAGTAGTTGTCGATGGCGAGCGTTATCGACTCGGGGCTTTCCGGACCGTAGGCCATGCCGGCGATCGTGGCGCCTTCACCGATACCGACAACGCCATCGCTGCAGTACACCTTCACCAGCATCAATGTTTGTCCGTGCATCGTACCCACAGAAAGCTTGTGCGGGCGGATTGTGGGCAGATCGAGTAGGCAGGTTTCGATGCGTTCGATAGTGGTTGAGCTCATGGCAGAAGCTGATGAAATTCGTGGACCCGGCGCCCATCCACCGGTGCTTACCCCATCGGCCTTCGATGCGCAGTCATCGACGGGCGTTCAGTGGCGTCCACAGGATTAAACACTTGCGCCCGCGCGCGCGCTATCCGTCTACTCGTCACCTCCTATCCGTTTTTTTTAGTCTGGCCAGCCGAACGCTCGTGCGCGGTCGGGCTCGGTCGTCGCACCGCCCCGCACCGCCCCGCACGGCGCGTCGACGAAAAAAATGGATAGAAAACAGCGACCAAGTGGATAGCGCAGCCGCTGCATCGGGTATTCAATCCACCTCATCGGAGACTTGGTCGCGAGACCGCTTAATGGCAGGAGGAGAACCCATCGTGAGCGCGGAAAAAACTACGTCGCAGTGGCAGGATTTCGTCGGCGGATGCCTTGACTTCCGTCCAGCTGAGGGCGTCTATCGCATCGCTCGAGAGATGTTCACGGAGCCGCAGCTGTTCGACCTCGAGATGGAGTTCATCTTCGAGAAAAACTGGATCTACGCCTGCCACGAGAGCGAGATTCCCAAGACGAACGACTTCATGACGATGCGTGCAGGCCGGCAGCCCATGATCATTTCGCGCGACGCCAACGGTCAGCTCAATGCAATGATCAACGCGTGCCAGCACCGTGGTGCGACGCTCACGCGAGTGGATAAAGGCAATCAGTCGACTTTCACGTGCCCGTTCCATGCGTGGTGCTACAAGAGCGATGGGCGTCTCGTCAAGGTCAAGGCGCCCGGCGAGTACTGCGAGGACTTCGACAAGTCCACACGAGGCCTTAAAAAAGCTCGCATTGCGAGTTACAAGGGCTTTGTGTTCATTAGCCTCGACGTCGATGCGACCAACACGCTCGAGGACTATCTTGGCGACGCGCGCATTTTCTTCGACATGATGGTGGCGCAATCACCGACGGGCGAGCTCGAAGTGCTGCCGGGCAAGTCCACCTACACCTACGAAGGCAACTGGAAGCTGCAGAACGAAAACGGCCTCGACGGGTATCACGTGAGCACGGTGCACTACAACTACGTCGCCACGGTGAAGCACCGCCAGGAGGCGAATGCGCAGGCCGGCGGGGCGACGAACCGCACGCTCGACTACAGCAAGCTTGGCGCGGGCGACGCCGATACCGACGACGGCTGGTTCGCGTTCAGGAACGGCCACAGCGTCCTATTCAGCGACATGCCGAACCCCAGCGTGCGTCCGGGCTACGCGAGTGTCATGCCGCGCCTTGTCGAAGAGCACGGCCAGCAGAAGGCTGAGTGGATGATGCATCGTCTGCGCAATCTGAACATCTATCCGAGCCTCTTTTTCATGGACCAGATCAGCTCGCAGTTGCGCATCGTGCGTCCGGTAGCCTGGAACAAGACCGAAGTCACCAGCCAATGCATCGGCGTAAAGGGCGAATCGGATCAGGACCGTGAAAGCCGCATCCGGCAGTTCGAGGACTTTTTCAACGTTTCGGGCATGGGCACGCCGGACGACCTGGTGGAGTTCCGCGAGCAGCAGCGCGGCTTCCAGGCGCGTCTCGAGCGCTGGAGCGACATCTCGCGCGGTCATCACAAGTGGTTGTCGGGTGAGACGGCCAACACGCGACTGCTCGGCATCGCGCCCGCGCTGTGCGGTACGGAGTTTACCCACGAGGGTCTTTACGTCAACCAGCACGGCGCGTGGCAGACGTTCCTCAAGAACGGTCTTGCACAACAAATGAACACTAAGAAGGAGGCTTGAACCATGTCAGACACGCATACGCTGCAGCAATCGGTCGAGCAGTTTCTCTATCGCAAGGCCGAGCTTTGCGACGCGCAGAACTGGGACGAGTACCTCGACCTCTTCGATGAAGATAGCGAATTTCACGTGCCTCAATGGGACTCCGAGCACGTATACACGAGTGACCCGAAACGCGGCATGTCACTCATCTACTACGCGAACCGGACGGGTCTCGATGATCGCGTGTTTCGCCTGCGCACGGGCAAGTCGGCGGCATCGACGCCGCTGCCGCGCACGCTTCATCAGATCACCAACGTACGTATCGCGGAGCGCGAACGCGGCGAATTGGAAGTGAAGGCCAACTGGGCCACTTTCTACGCGCGGCGCGGTATTGGCGAACACTTCTTTGGACAAGTCACGTACCAATTGCGCCCCGCTGGCGCCTCCTGGAAGATCGCGCGCAAGCACGTGCTGCTGTTGAACGACACGATCAACGCAGTGCTTGATTTCTACCATCTGTGAGCGGGAGTACCACGACATGAGCCACAAGGTCGCCTTCAGCTTTGCCGACGGCAAGACTGTGTTCTTCGATGTCCGCACGAGCGAGCTTTTGCTCGACGCCGCGCTGCGCAATGGCGTGAACCTCCCACTCGATTGTCGCGAGGGTGTGTGTGGAACCTGCCAGGGTCGCTGTGAATCGGGCAGTTACACGCAGGATTATGTCGACGAGGAAACGCTGTCCGCGGACGATCTCGCCGCACGCAAGATCTTGTCCTGCCAGACGCGCGTGCAATCCGATGCATCGTTTTATTTCGACTTCGATTCCAGCCTGTGCAGCGCGGGTGGCACGACGTCGATCACGGGGCAGGTCACGGCCGTGAAGCAGATTTCCGAAACGACGGCGATCCTGCATCTGGACGCGAGCGCCCATCCGCGAAGGCTTGATTTCTTGCCCGGGCAGTATGCTCGCCTGCACGTGCCTGACGCGGGTGCATGGCGTTCATATTCGTTTGCCAACCGGCCTAATGACAGCAATCAGTTGCAGTTCCTGATCCGTCTTCTGCCGGACGGCGCAATGAGCAAGTATATGCGTGAGCGTTGCCGGCCCGGTCAGACGATCGAGTTTGAGGCGCCGCTCGGCACGTTCTATCTGCGGGAGGTGGAGCGGGCAGTCGTGATGGTCGCGGGCGGCACGGGTTTGTCTGCGTTTTTAGGCATGCTCGATGATCTCGCGCACAACGGCGGCTGTGGCAAGCCAGTGCGTCTGTATTACGGCGTGACGAACGCACGCGACCTTTGCGAACTCGACCGGTTGAAGTCCTACGAGGAGCGCATCGCCGACTTTGCCTGCGAAATTGTTGTGATGAATCCCGCCCAGGAGTGGCAGGGCAAAATAGGACTGATCCCCGAGCATTTCGACCGCGCGTTCCTCGAAGCGAACCCGTTCGATATGTACGTGTGCGGACCGCCTCCTATGGTTGACGTGATCAAGACGTGGCTCGCGAGCGAGCGCGTGCACGACCATCACCGACTCTGCTACGAGAAATTCGCAGACAGCAACAGCACGCAATCGGCGTCGTGAAGTTGCGGCGCAGCGTACGCCTCGGGTGTTTCCGGTATTTTGTCTAGGCAGGGCGTGGTTACGATTGGATTTTCCTCAATTTTTCAGTGCCACGCCATGTCAACATTCGCAGTCACCGATTCGCGTGGCATTGATGCGATGCGTCACGACCTCGAAGGCGCGCGGGACTGGATGGCTTCGATTTGCGGGCCGCACGGGTTGCAGGCGAGCAGCCCGCGGGCGCTTCAGTTCCATCATTCAGGGACGGTGATGCGCTCCATGGCGAGCACGCTAGGGTTCGTCGAATATGGCACCGATGTCACCGTCTCCGTGCGCAACGAGGCGCCACTCAACTGCTATAGCGTGAGCCTGCCGCTGACTGGGCAGCAGGAACTCGCGGCGAGGGGACGACGGTGGCTCTCGGACGAGGACCGGGGTCTCGTTCTGTCGCCGCATGAGACACAGGACCTCGCGATCAACGGCAATTGCCGCAAGATCATTGTTTCCATTCCACGTCCGGCGCTAACCCACGTGCTCGAAGGGCTTCTGCGACAGCCGCTCGACGCCGCGTTGACGTTCGAGCCGGAGATGAATGCCACAGATGGCGATCAGGCAGCCTGGTGGCGGATGGTCAAGTTCCTTCTGGGGGAGATGGGCCGGGCGGGGCCGCTACTCCATCACCAGCATATGACAGGAGACCTCGAGCAGGTGCTGATCAAGGGCCTTTTGCTTTCTCAGCCGAACAACTACTCGCAAACGCTCGCCGAGGCCATGCGGCCTTCGTGCGCGCACTACCTGTTGCGCGCGAAGCAGTTCATCCATGACAATGCGCGCGAAAATGTTGCACTCGAGGACATCGAGCGGGCTGCGGGCGTGTCGCGCTACAAGCTGTTCGACGGCTTCAACCAGCATTTCGGCCATGCGCCTATGGCCTACCTGAGGATGCACCGGCTGGAAGCGGTGCATTGCGATATTCTCGCCGACCGCGCGGAAGGCAATGTCTCTTCCATCGCGATGAACTGGGGCTTTTCACATCTCGGCCGCTTTTCCAACGACTACAAGCAACTCTTCGGCGAAACACCGTCGCAAACACTCAAGCGGGCAACAAGGCGTTAGGGCGTCTCCCCGATTGGACGGTCGGGCACTGAATGACTGGACCGCCGGTAGGTCTGACGCAAGTGAGTTCCAATTTGTTGACTAACGCGGCGCGCCACACAGGCAATGAAGGCAACGTTGGTGTTATCGCGAGCCGGGAAAACGAGGAGCATCCTCGCATCCGCGTTCCCGGCAACGGAGCAGGCATCGCCGAAGAGGTGCTGCCGGTGCCTCGCATTGTCAGTCTACGTAACGGGAGCCCGGGCCGTGAGTGCGCATCCCCTGGCGACGGCAGAATGAGACGTCCCTGCGGCTGGCGCGGCCAGGTTGTTCATATGACCCAAGCGACGCTCACAGGTTCTTTCGGTAAGCACTCGGTGTTACCCCGAACGCTGCGCGAAAGGCGCGACTGAAATGGGCGGAGCTGGTGAATCCCCACGAATAGGCGATTTCGGTGATCGTCAAATGGGCATTGTCGGGCGAACGCAGCGCGTTAACACAGCGGTCAAGACGGGTCCTCCAGATGTAATCGGTCACTGTAATGTCGCTCTGTTCGCCGAAGACGCGGTGAATCTGTCGCGGCGAATAGTCCAGTGCGTGGGCGAGGCTGCGCACGTCGAGTTCTGGATCCGCAAGATGCTCGTTGATGTAGCTGGTAATTAATTCTAGGCGACTCGCGATCCTCTGCTCGCCCGCCGACTCTTCGATTGCGAGCCCAACGAGACGTCCGAGTGAATCAGCCGTCGCAGCCGCGGAGCGGGCACTCAGTTTCTCGCACTCGCGAAACGCGGATACGGCCATCTCGTGGACGAGTCGGGCGACACCCGCCCGCCCATAGCGCCGGGATGCCACCGACGCAGGGAGGACGTCGGCCGGTGCAAGCTGGCGACGCTGCATCAAAACGATGTGCTCGCTTTCCCGCGCTGTCTTCACGCTGAAAGGACGGGCCGTGTCGAACACACACCAGTCGCCGGGACATAGGACAGCGCCCCCGCCGTTCTGCTCGAAAAGACTGCTGCCTCTCGTTTGAATCACGACCATGAGCGGGGCGTCGTCCGGCAACACTGACTGCTTACGCCAGTATTGACTCGCCGACATCGACACACGGCAAACCGGGAGCGAGCCGAGGTCAGCCGCTTCGATGCTGCCTTTGAACTGCGTCGAAGGCTCTGGTATGAAGCAGATGCCGGGTAATTCGACGTCGTCGGGAGCGCGCGCGACGTGCTCACTCAACCAGTATTTCCAATGTACAGCACACATTGGGTCCGCACTGGAATCAGTGGTGACCTTTCTGATTGCAGCCATATCGTGTCCTCCCGAGTTGGGAAAAGAATCGTCGCAGCGATCATGACGAGCGTCCATACGATTTAACCCTTATCAAAATAAGAGAATTTTTGTTCAGTTCTCAAGTGAAATGACGGCGATAATGAGACTTTGGGAGGAGAGCTGCAACGTGTGGAAAGGAACTTGAAAAAGGCAGCAACGATGGCTTCCAATCGCGCCTTAGGCGTATTAAAGCTGTTCACGTTTGAACGACCGACTTGGACGGCGGACGAAATTGGCGCTGCGATGGGTGTGTCGCCCGCCACCGCGTATCGCTTTATCGGGGCACTCGAGAGCGCCGGGCTGATCGCGTCGATGCGCAAGGGCGTCTATGCGCTAGGTCCCGCCATTATTCAACTCGACCGGCAGATTCAGCTTACTGACCCGCTATTGACATCCGCTGCTCCGGTAATGGATGACTTGCGCAGGTACGGGCCGGACGGTTCGGCCGTGCTGTTGTGCCGTTCGTACGAGGACACCGTGTTGTGCATGCGTCAAGTCTTCACGGCCGGTCCTCATCCATTGGTAAGCTATGAGCGCGGACGGCCAATGCCGCTCTTCGCTGGCGCGACATCGAAGGTGATTCTCGCGAATCAGCCGGCGCGATGGCTGGGTGCACTGTACGAAGCGCATGTGTCCGACGCAGCGGCCGCAGCGCTCGGCGCCACGTTCGACGAATTTCGTGCGTCGCTGGCCGCTATTCGCAAGACGGGATACGCGATCACGACGGGCGAGGTGGACGCGGGTTGCATCGGCATCGCGGCGCCCATCCTCGACGAAGATAAACATGCGATCGGCAGCCTGAGCTACGTGGTCAGCGATGACACGGATATGCGCGCCTGTCAGCGTCTCGCCGCCATCGTCAAGAGCGGCGCGCAGGAAATCGAAGCGTCGCTCGGCGCGGACATGTCCGCCACGTCATGAGCGCATACCGCGTAACGCGCGACGCGTGCTACCCGGTATGCCGCCGTCGCCCGCCGCCGACGTGATTCATTTAGCGCCTTTCGCGCTAACGTCTTTTTCAGTCAAGCCACCGCCTCCGCAGACAAGACCCCCGAACGCGCGCGCTCTACTGTCTCTACATGAATGAGCACTCATATCGTGGAGACGAGATGGACGGACATACAATGCGCCTGCTTGACGCGACTCAATGGCAGGGCAAGTTTTTTAACGGCGATTGGATCGACGGCGCATCGTCACAAGACATCGTGGAGCCCGCGACGGGCGAGTCCCTGACGACAGTAGGCTGGGCCAGCCTCGCACAGACCGCCGAGAGCGCACGAAGCGCACACGCCGCGCAGCGCAAGTGGGCGTCCATGCCTTATCTCCAACGCGCGGATGTATTTCGGCGCGCGGCCGCGCTGCTCGAAGCAAATCGTAGAGAAGTGATCGACTGGATAGTGCGCGAAACAGGCGCGATTGCGCCGTTCGCCGAGCCCAGATTAACGGCGCCAACGTCATCTTGCACGAGGCGGCCGCGATGCTCACCCACAGTCACGGCGTAGTGTCGCCGAGCGATGGCGAGCGTCTGAGCTTTGCCCGCCGTCTGCCGCACGGAGTCGTGGGCATCATCTCGCCGTTCAACGTACCCCTTATCCTATCGATTCGGGGTGCCGCACCAGCACTCGCCGCGGGTAACACCGTCTTGATCAAACCCGACCCGCAAACTGCGATCACGGGTGGCTTTCTGATTGCGCGTCTATTCGAACTTGCGGGCTTGCCGCGCGGTTGCTTCCACGTGTTGCCCGGTGGCGCGGACGTTGGCGAAGCGGTCGTTACGGACCGTCATGTATCGATGATTTCGTTTACTGAATCGACAGGTGTGGGCCGCCGCGTCGGAGAACTGGCGAGCCGTCATTTGAAGAAAGTGACGCTCGAACTAGGCGGCAAGAATCGCCTGATAGTCTTGGACGATGCGGACCTCGATCTTGCGGCATCGTGCGCGGCATGGGGCGGATATCTGCATCAGGGGCAAATCTACATGGCAACGGGCATTGTGCTGGTTCATGAGCACTTGGCCGAAGCGTTTACGCAGAAGCTCGTGCAAAAGGCGAAGACACTGCGTGTCGGTAACCCCGCCGAGCGCGACGTTCAACTCGGTCCGATTATCAACGAGCGGCAGCGCGACCGCGTGCATCAGATCGTCGAGTCAAGTCTTGCCCAAGGATGCGAGCTTCTCGCTGGCGGCAGGTTTGAACGGCTGTTCTACGAACCGACCGTGCTAGCCAAGGTGAGGCCGGGTACGTCTGCATTCGATGACGAAATGTTTGGACCCGTGCTGTCCGTGGTCACGTTTCGCGACCACGATGAGGCGGTCGCGCTGGGCAATAACAGCGAATATGGATTGTCGCTCGGCATCGTGAGCCAGTCGGTGATGCGAGCGCTTGCAATCGGCAATCGCATTCCGACGGGGCTGCTGCACATCAATGATCAGACCGTCGGCGACGAAGGCCATATTCCGTTTGGCGGCCGTGGCGCATCGGGCAACGGAGGCCGGCATGGTGGCCATGCGAATTGGGACGAGTTCACACAATGGCAGTGGGTAACTGTCCAGGACGTCCCGCCAAGCTACCCGTTTTGAAGAATGCAGGCCCGCGAAACCTGTGCAGCATGTGTTTAAACCAACGACTTCACCGCAACATCGCAATCCCATGAGCAAACCATCCTTGTTCCCCTCATTGCCGCAATTCACCGGCCAAAACATGCCATCGCGTCTGCAGTGCGATCTAAGCGATCTTGAAGTCGAAGGCAGGTTGCCGCCCGCGCTCGAGGGCACATGGTATCGATGCGGCCCGGACCCACAATATCCGCCGATGTTCGACGACGACCTTTATGTGAACGGCGATGGCATGATGAGTGCGTTCCGGTTTCACCACGGCCGCGTCGACTATCGTTCGCGTTATGTGCAGACGGAGAAGTATCGCGCCGAACGAAAGGTGGGCCGGGCACTGTTTGGTCGCTATCGAAATCCGTTTACGGACGATGCATCCGTACAGGGCCTCGACCGGACAACGGCCAACACGACCGCATTCTGGCACGCAGGCAAGCTGTTCGCATTGAAGGAAGACGGTCTGCCCTACGTGATCGATCCCGATACACTTGCCACGGACAATCGCCATACGTTCGGCGATAAACTGCGAAGTCAAACCGTCACCGCGCATCCGAAGATCGACCCCGTCACGGGCGAATGGATCTTCTTCGGCTATGAAGCGAGCGGACTCGCGTCGCGCGACGTGGCGTTCTGCGTCGCCGATGCCCAAGGCCAATTGATGCGTGAAGACTGGTTCGAGGTGCCGTTCACGAGTTTCCAGCACGATTTCGCTGTGACACGCGACTATGTCGTGTTTCCCGTTTGTCCGACCATTGCGGACCTTGACCGCATGAAAGCCGGCGGCGCCCATTGGGAATGGGACGCGAGCCAGCCCGCGTATGTCGCCATCGTGCCGCGCCGGGGCACTATCGATGCGATGCGCTGGTTTAAAGGTCCCTCGTGCAACGTCTTTCACGTGATCAACGGCTTTAACGATGGCACGACGGTGCATGTAGATCTCTGCGTGTCCAAGCGCAACGCGTTTCCGGGCATCGCCGATGCATCGGGTGCGGCGTTTGCTCCTGAAGAGGGGGCGCCGTTCCTGACGCGCTGGACCTTCGACCTCGCAGCGAACGGCGAAACGTTCAAGTCGCGCGTGCTTAGTCCATTGCCCGGCGAGCTTCCGCGCATCGACGACCGGCGTGCGTTGGAAGCAACGGGTGCCGTGTTTTACGGCGCGCTCGATATCGAGCGTTCGCAGCTGGTTGCAGGTCCGCAGGGGCTGGGCGCAAACACGCTCGCACGCCTTGATGCGCGCACAGGCGCGCTGCAGACCTTATATCTCGACGATCACACTACGTTTCAAGAGCCACAGTTCGTCCCCGCAGGCGGCACGACGGACGACGGGTATCTGCTCGTCGTCGTCGATCACCACGATACCGGCAACGCTGCCGTGCTCGTCCTCGACGCCGCCCAAATCGATGCGCCCCCCGTCGCGCGCATCCGCCTACCGGTGCGTCTGCGCGACGCCTTTCACGGCACATGGGTGCCGCACGCCGCGCGCGACGTACCTGTCGGACTTTTCTGAACAACGCGAAGTGGACCGCTCCGAAAAACTGCCAATGAGGCGCTGCCAATGAGGCGCCCACTGCGCCTGACAGGCCCGGTCGGCACCGCTGATCGATAACACATGCGCGCAGTTCGACTATCGAAGGCCGGCGGTTTATCGAGGGGCGCCGCACGCTTGCGCTTAATAGGTTCTACCAATCATGGATTCGGCCGGTATTTCTCGCAACAGAGACGCGACCGACCGACAGCGGCTAGTGCCGAACCTGGGTCTCAACCCATTCTGCAGAGCCGATCATCGGTCTGGCCATTGAAGGCTTCCACGTAGTTGTTCATTTTAGGACAGGAGGTTATGACGCTTCTTCGTCGGCTGGCCAGGGTAGCTATGAATGAGACAGCGTCTCGGGCCAATCAGCAATTGCGCGCTGCGCTCATCGCCAACATCCTCCTGCGAGCGCGAGGTTTCGACCATCCGACCTTGACGCCACAGAGCCGTGGCTTCGCGACAAGCTCGAGCCCATGATATATCGCCTCTTTTCCGCTGGCCGATGCGAACCATACTGGTCTTGCTGGCATTCGACCTAACCAAACTCGTCTCCGCCTTGGCCGGGCGCACCTGTCATGATGTTGAAGCCATTCTCTAAGACGAACAGCGCTTTGCTACCACCGCCGAGGTCCTCGGTTCCACGCAGACCCCAACGGCTTTCTTGAAGATTTCCACTATTCATCGTATAGAGCTTCTGGCCGCCTCTTGATCAGGAAGTCGACGCGTTGTCGGAGTTCCTTGAACGGCCCCCCCAGTGGATCATCAAGAAGGCGCTGGTCCAGTTTCTTGCGCGTGAGGCAGAGAAGCGGCGCTTGATTCAGGAGGGCCTGGATGATGTCACCGCAGGCCGTCTGCTTTCGATGGAGCAAGCTCGTGCGTGGGCAGATAGCTTGGGCACGGACAACGAGTTGCCGGTCCCGAAGGCGTGAGCGTCAAAGTCCTCCCAACGACCAAAGCGATGTCGGACCTTAGCGTGATCGCGGCGCATTTGAAGAAATATAACGACGCGGCCACCGCGCGCAAGATTGTCAACGCGCTGCTCGACGAGGCAGAGCGCTTGGGTCAGGACTATTTTCATCGTATCAGGGAAGAACTGAATGGGTACCTGCCTACGCGGAAGAACTCACTGCTATCGCAATCCTTCGCGTCTGGGACACTCGACGAGACCGTTGACAGGAGCCGTTGCGCTTACGGCCGGCAGTGCCCGGAACATTCTGCCGTTGGAGCTTCTTTCGGCCTCGGACCGTGTGGCTCCCGGTGATCTGCGCGGCCCCCGTTGCGCGCGCGTCTTAACAACGTTCCTATCGAAGGCGCGAATTTAGGAGAGTTCGCTCGTGGAGGGGCTCGCGCGGAAGTGCGAGGCCGGTCGAGTCGTCGTCGATCGTCGCGAGTCTGTTGAGCAAGTCTGTTACCGCGGAGAACTGGTGATGCATAAGATGACGGCAATGCAAAAGCTGCTCGAGCCGCCTGCGCCAATAAAGAAGCGGGAGCGTCGAATTAGGCTCCTGTAGGACCGCGTCGATGGCGAGCCGTATATGGGAGATGTCGGCGTCGATCATTCGGAGTTGGAAAGCGCCAAGGATGTTGGTATTACTGGTGTCCATGTCTCTATAACGGCAGGCGACTACTATTGCTGAAGCATGCATTTAAGTCGCATCTTCGCCAGCGACGCAGAGTTCGTCGTCAGTCGAATGCGGGAGTTTGGCTGCGCAACAACGTCACGCGGTGGGGCTGCGTGCGACCGAATCCCTAAGCTGAACGCGGGGCAAACAAGAGCGTCGCTCCGCGGTGGTGTAGTCTTGAAAAACCAAAGCGCCGGGAGTTCCCGGCGCTTTGTGGGCTTTCGCCTTTCTAAACTCGCATCCATCCTCGCGCCGTTGGTGCCAGGGATCGATTGCGTCGCACAGCCATCAGGTTCTCTTAGGTCTCGGCGATGTGCGTGTGATCGAGGTAGCGCGGGCCGGAGATCCGGCGCGCGGGGCAACCATAGATGCGCTCGGAACTGCGAGGTGGAACGGCAGCGCAACCGTGTACGATCACCCTCTGCGCGCCGTCGGGCCGGGCGGGTAACTACGAATTAATTCCCGTCTGGTCGTCCAGGGACGCCGAACGGAACTACGCTTGCGCCGCCCGCTCATTGACGCATACGTCACGGGGGCCACCGCCAGCAGCCACAACTGACCCTGTCGTAGAAAAAAACAGGAGCAAGGTTTCACATCGCCGATCGGGGCCCGCTGCCGGAAGCTACATTTGCCGTGGTCAATGACACGAGCTTATGGCTCGTGCATTTTGCGCGCATCGCCGATTATTAGATATAGACACAACAACCGCGGTTTTCTGACAAGTGGTCGTGTCGGCGAGGTACGATGCTCACGATTCTTCCGCAACCTCGTCAATTTCAGAAAATGCGGCCTTGGCGATGCGGAAGCTGTCGATCGCTGCGGGGACGCCAGCATAGATCGCGGCCTGAAGAAACACCTCACAGATCTCCTCGCGCGTCACGCCGTTGGTCAGAGCGCCTTTAACATGCAGCTTGAGTTCATGAGGGCGATTCAGCGTAGTGAGCATGCCCAGGTTCAACAAACTGCGCGTGCGTCGATCGAGCCCGGCGCGGTTCCATATCTCGCCCCAGCAGTACTGTGTCACCAGTTCCTGCATGGGCAGATTAAACGGATCGGCATTGGCGATGGCGGCGTCGACATAGCTGGCTCCTAGCACCTCGCGGCGAGTGGCCAGTCCCTTTTCAAAAAGCGCCTTGTTCATGGTGTACTCCGTCAGTGAGCTTTTTTCGCGCTGGCCACCCATTGGTCCAGTTCGGCCTTGTTCGCCGCGATCCACTCGTCCGAGAGTTTCGAGACCAGCGCCGGGGAGCCGCCTTCCTTGCTGATAACGGCTTCCCAGCGCGACCAGGTCGTGCCAGGGAAGCGGACCTGTTCGATAAGCGCCCTGGCGGCAGGATTGGCGGCGATGAATTCCTTGTTGGCGACGGAACCCCAGTTCCACGACGCCATCGCCATGCGACATGGGTTGGCGCCGCCCGCGCATCCCTCGACGTTCCTGACGAGCGCCGATCCCTTGTTGGGAACGTTCGGCGGCAAGGCGTCGGCTGGCGTCGGCAGCCAGACAACGTCGACACCCGGGACCAGGGCATTGGTCACCCACGACGGACTCCACGCGTAAAAGAACGCAGGCTTGCCGCTCTTCACTTTCGTCACGGCTTCGACCATCAGCGCTTCATATTTGCCGCGCACGGACTTGACGGTCTGCTTCAAGCCGAACTTGTCCAGTTGATAATCCACAACGTCGCCGCAACTCCAACCCGGATCGCAACTGATCAGCTCCGCCTTGCCGTCCTTGCCGAAGAGCGCGGCAATCTTCGGATCCTTCAGTTGCTCGAGGCTGGTAATGTTGTAGGCCAGCGCGGTTTTTTTGTCGATGAGATAGCCGTTAATGCCGTCTCCGGCGATCAGGCCCGAGCCCACGACCATCGCCTGATCCGCGACGGCACGGAACCCCGGTTCGCGTTGCGGGAAGTTCACGTCCGTCGCCAGGTCGACGTCGCCCTGGGCGACCGCCTGAAAGAACAGGGTCGTATTCATCGTGCTGAGCTTGACGTCGTAGCCGAGCATCTTGAACGCCTTGCTGACAATCTGCGCGACGACATAGTTGCCGCCGAAGCTATCGCTCTGTGCGTAGCGGATCGTTTTTCCGCTGCCCGGCAACGTCTGCGCGTTCACGGTCATGGCCATCGTCATCGATACGGTCAGCATCGCAACAGACTTCACAAGTGCTTTCATTTCGTCCCTTCAGAGTATTCACGGCCGTGGACCGTCGGTTGGACGCGGCGGCGCCATGGGCGCCGTCGGCAAACATCATCGATAAGGGCTGGACGCGCGCGTCGGCGTAAGGTCCGGCGTATCACAGAAGCGGACGGGCCGCAACGTCATAGCGCGCGTTCCGGGTCCCCACTCGCTTGCGGCGCGTCACGCCCCCCGCGAAAAAAGCGGGAAATCACAGCACGGAACGTCTGCTGATTGCGCGGCCGAGTGCGAGCGAGTTTCTGCGTGACGCGATCGAGCATCATCGCCAGCAGGACGATGGCGATCCCGCCCACTGCCGCCCGACCGACGTCGAGCCGCCCCAGCCCTTGGAGCACAACAAGCCCAAGGCCTTCGGCGCCGATCATGGCCACGACCACGGACATGACCATCGCCGTAAGGACGGTCTGGTTCAGCCCACCCAGGATGGTCGGGATTGCCAGCGGCAGTTGCACCTCCCACAGCAGTTGCCGTTTGTCGGCGCCGAACGCGAGCCCGGCCTCGACGATTTCGTGCTCCACCATGCGAATGCCCAGATGCGTAAAGCGGATCAGGGGCGGCATAGCGGCCGTGACAACAGCGACTTCACCTGGCACATTACCTACACCGAAAAGCATCACGACGGGCACGAGGTATACGAACGTCGGCGTCGTTTGCATGATGTCCAGAAGCGGACGCACGATCATCCAGACTCGCTCGCTACGCGCGCTCCATACGCCGATCGGAATGCCGATGAGAGCGCAGAATAGGATCGCGGTCATAATCAGCGACAGCGTCGTCATGGCTTCGCTCCATACCCCGAGCATAGCGATTACGATGAACACGACCGCACTGAACGCCGCAACGCCCACGCCGGCCAGCCGCCAGAAAATTAGGAACGCGACGAGCACTATGACGGGGAAGGGCACGGCATGGAAGATGCCATCGTTGAACGTGAGCAGTCGCTCGACGGGCCATTTGATCAACAGGAAGAACGGCCGCATGTGCATCGCCATCCATCGCACGCCCTCCTGAATCCATTGATCGAAGGGGAAGATCGCAAGTTGGTCGGCATTAAACATGTTGAACTCCCGCGCCGACGCCGGCGCCAATTTGAGCGAGCACCTGCTTCGCATCCAGTACGCCGATCAGCTTGCCGTCATCGTCGGTGACGCCGATCGGATGTTCGCCGCCGCACCTGCCCGCGACGTCGATGAGCCGCATGTTCGCGCTGACGCTTGTGAACTGTCCGTTCGCTTGCGGTACGGCTTCGCCGCGGCACGCGCTGGCGACCTGGGCACCGTCCAGCGTGCCGAGTACACGGGCCTGCGCATCCAGTAGAAATCCGGCCGCGCCCGCATTCGACGCCATGACCACCTTTCCCTGACCCTGCCACAGGGGCGAGAGCGCTGTCATGACCGAGCGCGCGTCGAACAGGCGCGCGCGATCGACGTCTCGCGTGAAGGCGGCCACATAGTCGCTACCGGGCTCCATTACGATGTTCTGCGGCGTGCCTTCGCGAACGAGGCGCCCGTCGGCCATGATCGCGATGCGCGTACCGAGCCGCAGCGCTTCCTGGAAATCGTGGGTGATGAAGAGGATGGTCTTGTTGAGGGTCTTTTGCAGCCGCAGCAGCTCGTCCTGCATTTCGGTGCGAATCAGCGGGTCGAGCGCGCTGAACGCCTCGTCCATGATCAGCACGTCGGCCTCGGTTGCCAGCGCTCGTGCAAGACCGACGCGTTGACGCATGCCGCCGCTCAATTCCTGGGGCATGTGATAAGCCCAACGCGCAAGGCCGACGATGGACAGCACTTCTTCGGCGCGACGGCGTCGCTCGGCGGCCGGCACGCCGCGCAGTTTCAGGCCAAACTCGACGTTCTCGATGACGCGCCGATTCGGCAACAAGGCGAAGTGCTGAAAGACCATCGAGATGCGATTGCGCCGCACTTCGCGGAGTCCCGGCTCGTCGAGCGCACAGATATCATCACCGTCGAGCAGGATGCGCCCGGCGCTGGGTTCGTTCAATCGATTGATGCAACGTGCGAGCGTCGATTTTCCCGAGCCTGATAATCCCATGATCATGTAGATTGCCCCCGACGGTACGCCGAGCGAGACATCGTCGAGCCCTACGACCTGGCCGAGTGCTTCGAGCACGTCCGCCTTGCGCCGGCCGGACTTGAGCATGGCCAACGCCGGCGCCGGCTTGTCTGAGAAAACCTTGTACAAATTTTCAATGCGGAGACGTTCAGTCACGGCGAATCTCCTCATGCGCGCTGGACGGCGGCGCAAACGCGGTCATTGGGGAAAAATCGGTCGGCACGAGGATGCGGTTCTCCGCGTGCTCGATCAGTTCTGACAGCTGCGGTATGAACGCCTGCCAACGGGAGTCCTGTGCCAGGCACTGCCGACGACGAGCGCGCTCGTCGAGGCTCGAGTATGCCCAGAGGTGCGTCACCTGACTCAGCACGCCGATCTCGGTGGTGAAGTAGCCGATCAGGTGGCCGAGAATGGGCTGCTGGATTTGCAGGCCCTCGTCGCGGACGAGTTTCAAGTACCGCGCCATGCAGCCGTTTCGAATGCGATAGATGCGCTCCTCGACAATCATGCGCTCGCCTCCGGCACGTCGTTGGCGAGAAATGCCTGCAGCAGGGATGCAACGCGCTCCGGCGCCTCTGTGAGGATCGAGTGACGCATGCCCGGTAGAATCTCGAGCTGCGATCCAGTGATGCATTCGTGCATGAACTGCGCCATGCGCGGATTGGATCCTTGATCGTCTTCTCCTGTGACGATCAGCGTCGGCATCCGGATCTGATCGATGAATCCGCCAAAGTCCGTTTCGGCGAGCACGCGATACGCGGAGGCGTAGCATTCGGGATCGTTCTGCGCGTTGCGTTGACGCAAATACGCGATCCGCTCCGGGTTGCGTGCTTGGAAGTCCTCCGTGAGCCAGCGCGACAACGATGCGTCGTAGTGGGACCCACGCTCGCCGTTTCTCAACGCAGCGAGCCGAGCGAGCACCCGTTCACGTTCCTCCGT
The DNA here is from genome assembly GCF_023631205.1 of Caballeronia sp. NCF2. Lineage (NCBI taxonomy): Bacteria > Pseudomonadati > Pseudomonadota > Betaproteobacteria > Burkholderiales > Burkholderiaceae > Caballeronia > Caballeronia sp. NCF2. The sequence continues at coordinate 27,961 of NZ_JALQDN010000078.1, forward strand.
GGTGCGCCCGGATACCGTGGCGAGCAGCGCAAGCCGCCGCAGACGCGCGGGGCGGGAGAGGGCCATGCGCTGTGCGATAAGTCCGCCCAGAGAGAAACCGGCCAGGTTGAATCGATCGAAGCCGACATGGTCGGCGAGCGCGAGAGCGTCGCCGACGAAATCGTCGATTTCGTAGCGACCCCGCACGCGAGACGATGTCCCATGTCCACGCAGGTCGAACGTCAGCACGCGAAAGTCGCCGGCGAGTCGGGTGACGACATCGTCCCAGGCCTCGAGGTACGAACCGACGCCGTGAATACAGACGAGCTGTCGCGGTCCGCGGCCCTGCAGGCGGTAATGCAGCGAGACATCGCCGACTTGAAGCGTATCGTCGAGGAAATCCTTCATATCGGGCGCCTCTGCGCTTAGCGACCTGCGACGGCGAGCGCCGCGTGGCGTTTCGCGCGTTCGTGGCCGGCAAAGTGCGGCATGATTTCGTCGATGAACAGCCGAAGCGTCTTTGCCTGCAGTTCGAACGGCAGGTTGAACGACAGCCCCAGGCAGAATTGATCGACACCCTGCGATTCGTAGCCTTCCAGCTTGCGAACGATCTCATCCGGGGTGCCGAACATAAGGTTCTCTCTGATGGCTGCGGGATCGTAATTGCCGCGATTGACGACTGCCTCATACGGAACGGCTTCCGGAAAGCCGTTGTGCACGGTGCCGATGTTCTGCATCAGGTTTTCGAAGTAGCGGCCATAGTCGACGCTGTGCCGAACGGCCGTTTCCCAGTCCTGCGGGCGGTCGTACGCACATGTGCGCCGTTGCATCATGAAGCGCGGACGCGGGCGTTCGGGATGGTCGGCGACCGCTTTCCGGAACTTCTCCCCAAGTACGGCAATTTCCGACGCTGGAGCCGATAACGGTGTCGACAAGATATTTGCGCCAATACCCACCGCCCAGTCAAAACTCGCCGGATCACGCGTGGCGATCCAGATCGGAGGATGCGGTTGCTGCAACGGCTTCGGCACGGACGTGGCTAAGGGGAACTTCCAGTAATGGCCGTCGTGCTCATATTCGCCTTCCCAGAGCTTCTTGACTGCCGGTACCAGCTCCTTCATATAGGCCACGCCCTCCTGTTGGGGCATGCCGCCAGCCATGCGATCGAATTCGTATTGGTACGCGCCCCGGGCGATGCCAAGTTCGAGTCGGCCGCCGGTCAGGTGATCGCACATGGCGGCTTCTCCCGCGAGCCGAATCGGCGACCAATAAGGGGCGACCAGCGTGGCGGTGCCAAGGCGGATTTGCTCAGTGTGCTGGGCCAACCACGTGAGCGTCATGAACGGATTCGGCGATATCGTGCACTCGATCGTGTGGTGCTCCGCGGTATATAGCGTCTCGAATCCGCCTTGGTCGGCGACGCGCGCCAGGTGAAGCAGATTTTGCTTCACCTCGGTCATCGAGTCGTCGGGCGAAAAGCGCTCCATGCTTAGCGAAACTGCGAACTTCATCATCAATCTCCGGAATTTAGTGGGCGATGTTCAACGCAGGCGAATCACGAACGGATCTTGCATCGCGCCCGAGTAATCGATTACGACGTTCTTGACGCGGGAGAACTCGCGCATGACTTCGAATCCGCCGCGACGTCCATAGCCGCTGTGTTTCATGCCGCCGTTGGCCGACATATAGGCAGCCGAGCGATAGGTATTGATCCAGACGGTGCCCGCCTCGACGTCCCGAGCGAAGCGCATCGCGCGATCGATGTCCCGCGTCCAGATTCCGGCTGCCAAGCCGTAGTGGGTGGCGTTGGCCAGCTCGATGAGTTCTTTTTCGTCGCTGAACGGCATCACGCCGACCACCGGACCGAAAATCTCCTCCTGCATGAAGCGCATGTCGTTGCGAGCGTTCGACAGGACGGTAGGTTCGTAGTACCAGCCGCCGGCTAGATCGCCGCGCGCGGGCCGTTGGCCTCCTGCGGCGACCTTCGCGCCTTCCCGGATGCCGGAGGCAACATAGGTTTCCACCTTGTCGAGCTGGGCCGCAAGCGCGAGCGGTCCGATGTCGGTGTCCTCGTGCGTGGGATGGCCGACGCGCACGCGGTTTGTGCGCTCGACGAGCGCCTCGACGAAGCGGTCGTGGACCGAGGCTTCGACAAAGCAGCGCGAGCCGGCTACGCAGGTTTGTCCCGCAGCTGCGAACACGCCCGAAACCACACCGTTGACCGCGCGCTCGATGTCGACGTCGCCGAAGACGACGTGCGGCGACTTGCCGCCGAGCTCCATCTGGCAAGGCACCAAATTTTGGGCGGCGTTGCCCGCGATGCGGCGGCCGGTGATGGTGCTGCCAGTGAAGACGAACTTGGCGATGCCCGGGTGCTGGGTCAGCGTGTCGCCTGTTTCCTTGCCGTCACCGGTCACGACGTTGACGACCCCAGGCGGGATGCCTGCCTGGATGACCAGTTCGGCGAGCGCTAGCGTCGACGCCGTGGCGTGTTCGGACGGCTTAACCACGATGGTGTTGCCGATCGCGAGGCACGGTGCAAGCGTGCCGGTCAGCATCATGAGTGGGGAATTCCACGGGATGATCATCCCGACGACGCCGAGCGGCTCACGCGTATTGAAGTTCAGGGTGTCGAGCTTGTTCACCGGAATCGTGTCGCCTTGCAGCTTGTCGGCCATGCCGGCGAAGTAGAAGTACGAATCCGGGATAGCGCGCATCTGGGCGCGCATTTCCTTGAGTAGCTTGCCGTTGTCGCGACATTCGATGGCGGCGAGCGCATCGGCGTTTTCAAGCACTAGTTCGCCTAGGCGGCGCACCAGTTTGCCGCGCTCGGTCTGCGTCATGCGGCGCCAAGCCGGATTCGCGAAGGCTGCCTGTGCCGAGCGCACCGCATTGTCCACATCGACTACATCGCCCAGCGCGAATTCGTACCAAGGCTTGCCTGTGGTTGGATCGAAGCTTTGCAGATACTCACCGCTATGCGGCTCGGTGAACTTGCCGTCGATAAAGAGTTGCTGGCGTGAACCTTCAAGTGACTGCAGCGTTGTGCGCATTGAATTGCTCCCGGTCAAACGTGAATGGGTTGATCCCACGGTTGTGCGTCGCCGACCGTCGCGATGCGACCACCGTCGTGCGAATCCATGTAGATCGTGAAATTTCCGCCGCTCGTCTCGCGCACGTAGCGGCGCAGCATCGACCGGATTTCCCGCGACGAGATGTCGTCGAAGGGCAGTTGATCGAACGGGAAGAAGCGGAACTGGGGCGGCAGCGTGGCCAGGGTCGCCGGCTCGGCCAGCCGGGCCCGGTACACCAGATAGCCCGGATCGTTCTCGGCCGTATCAAATACGGAATACAGGAACGTATCGTCTGGCAGCAGCGCAAGTTCGCCGCCGCCCGGCAACCGCAAGCGCCCCTGCGTGACGCGGCGCGGGGCTGTAGGCAATACCCAGCCGCCTCTGCCGTCCTGCGCGAGGAGCAGGCTGCCGTCTGCATCGATGAGATAGCCGACGATCATGTCGTGCGAGGACAGCCAGCCCGGCGGCAGTGGATCCTTGACGTGTGCATATCGTCCGCGGCAAAAGCCCAGCGGTGCGGCAGGGCTTGTGCCGAACGCATGGATGCGGCCGATGAGGATGGTGTGATCGCCGGCATCGACCCGGTCGTGAACCGAGCAGTCGAACCACGTCAGGCAATCGGTAAGCACCGGGGCGCCGGTGTGAACTGCGTCGTGACCGACGAAGGAAAACTTGTCCATGGACTTGGACGCAAAAAGATTCGACACGTCCGTCTGCCCCTCATGCAGCAGATTGACGGCGAAGTGCGCGGATTCCTGGAAGGTTGGGTAACTTGCGGCGCCTTTGCCGATGCAAACAAGCAGCAGCGGCGGGTCGAGAGACACCGACGTAAAGGAGTTCGCGGTCATCCCGCGGGGACGCCCGTCTGCGTCGGATGTCGTCACCACCGTCACGCCGGTCACAAATGTGCCGAGCGCGCGGCGAAGTGCGACCGGGTCGATGGCGGTGAGTTCGCCTCGGGCCGAAGCTTGCATATCGTTCACCTCGAAACGTCGTTACATTGAGGTCAACGATATGCCTCCGGTTTTTTGTCCGCTTCCTTGGATCCGTAGGAGGGGGATGGCTAATTAATCTCGGATTCGAGGCAGGGTTTTCTTGGATGCGGCTGGGCTCGCGGCAGCATTGGTGAGGGTGTGAAGCTGGATCGCGAGTTCGACCGCAAAGCGCCGTTCGGGCGAATCGACGTCGATGCCGAACAGCTCCTGAATGCGTGTCAGGCGATAGCGCAGGGTGGTGACGTGCAGGCCCATTGCGTCCGCGCAGGGCTGGCTGCGGCAGCCAGAGCGCAGATAGGCGGCAAGTGTGTCGAGATACGGCGTTCCCGACGAACGGTCATGGTCGACGAGACCGCCAATTGTGCCGTCCACAAAACCGTGTACGTCCGCCGAGTCGGCCGCCCCCATTAACATGGGCAACGGGCCGAGCCCTTGGATATCCAGCGGGCCGCTTCGCCCGAACTTGCGTGCCACGCGGATCATGCGCCAGCAGCGTTCCCACTCGCTGGCTAATGGCTCGATGCCGTCGAACACCTCGCCAATCGCCACGATCGGTTCACGGCCGATTGAGCGGGCAAGCGTCTCGGAGATGCGCTTTGCAAGCCGCGGCAAGGCCGAGGTGTCGCGCAGTCCGTCTTGCGGGATCAGACAAACGAGTCCGCTCCCCACTGTGACGATATGGATCGGGACATGCAATTGGTGCGCCAGCAACTCGACCGTGCCGTGGCTTTCCACGGATAGACTGCTAGCTGGGCGCGCGGGGTCTGCAGGAACGCGTTGATCCGGGAAGTCGACCACCAGCATCCGCAAGGGCGAGGTCAACGACAGGCCGAGGCGGCGTGCGCGATGCAGAATGTCTTCCTCGTCGCGCCAGCGGCGCTCGACAATCTCGAAGAAGAGTTCGGTGAGCGTTCTCGTCTCGAAGCGGAACCGGACCACGCTGCGCATCATTTGTACGCTCAATGCAAAACGAGCGCTTTCGAGCATCAGTTGGTGGAGGTCTCCAGGCCCTGCAACATCGAAGGTCAATAGGGCGCCGACGAGCTCGTCGTCCACCTTGAGAGGTGCGATAGTCGCTTTCACATTGAGTCCGTGACGCAGCGGAATGTTGACGGACGTCTGCTGGAAGCGCTGGATGCTTTCACGCACCAATGTGACCGTCTCCCGCCCGGAGGCGCCGGCGAGCCAGCGTCGCCATTCGACGTCCGTCATGCTGACCGGGTCTGGCGACGCGGTACCCACGAGGTGATTGGCAAAGAAATCGATGACGAGAACGGGGCCGCCGAGCAAATCGGCCAAGGTCGATGTGAGCTGCTCGACTGACCCACCGGCGAGAACATCCCGCAAGAGACGTCGTTGGGCTTCGAGCGCGTTTTGCAGGCGCAGATGGGATTCCTGCTGGGCGCGTTGCCGATGCGCACGCTCGATGGCGATTGAGCCGAGGTGCACGACGGTGGCCATGAACGTCAGATCTTCTTCGCTCACGTCACGCACCGATCTCGACGCCACCGTGAGTACCATGGGCCGGCCTTCCGAGTCTTTCGATGACATCGGCAGGACCAGCACGGTGCGGTAGCCGCGTTCCTTCGCTTCGCGCCGATAGCCGGGAAACTGTGTCGATTCGAGTGCGTCTCGGATATAGACGGGCTCGTTTTTTTGCAACGCGATTAACGACGGGCTGGTCGCCAGTTCCCAGCGGTCCTCGGCGTGATGGGGCAGGATGCTTGTCTCGAACCGCGTCATCACGAGACCGTATCCGTGCGCCAGATCGATGGTCATCACCGATCCTAGATCCCAGCCATCCTGCTGCACCGCGGAACGCACGAGCTCACGTAACAAGCCGTCGAGATCTTCGTCTGAGCTGATCTGGCTGGCAACATGGCGTAGAGCCATCAGCCGTTGCGGGTGTTCAAGCATTCCGTGTCTCCTGACTGCGCGTCAATCTACACCAATGCAACGGAAGAAAAAAAACATCTTCCGCCGAACCGGAGGAAGACGCATCGGTGAACCGTCCTTAGCATGAATATCTACGGGAATGGACGAAAGACTTCTTTGACGTCGCATTGCCTTGTCATTTCCCAATCAGGGCTTCTTCGAAGAGACGTGCTCCGCACGCCACGACCGGCCCGACACCGGAGACTCAAATGCTTAAGGAAGTACGCAAAATCGCCACTTTCGTCGAGACGACTTATTGCGAAGGTGGCAAGAGCGCCGACACGCCCGTCACGACCGTCATCGTCGCCGCTGTCATTCGCAACCCGTGGGCAGGGCAGGGCTTCGTCGAAAATCTGCGTCCCGAAATTCTGCGCGTGGCGCCCGAGTTGGGCGAAAACATGACCCGGCGTCTGGTCGAGGTCATGCCGGGTGAGCAGGTGCAGGCCTACGGCAAGGCTGCGGTTGTCGGCGTCAATGGCGAGATCGAGCATGCATCGGCGATCATCCACACCCTGCGGTTCGGGAATCTGTTTCGCAATGCCGTGAGCGGTACTGCGTTCCTCAGTTTCACGAACACGCGCGTCGGTCCCGGCGCGCTGGTGTCGGTGCCGATGATTCACAAGTCGGAGACGGGCAAGCGTTCTCACTTCATCACGGGCACATTCCAAATGGCCGACGCGCCGGCGGCAGACGAGATCCTGCTTGCAATCGGCGCCGCCGACGGCGGTCGGGTGCATCCGCGTATTGCTGATCGCTTTCAGGACATGCAGGAAATGGGCCTTGACCAGGCATCCGCCTGACGAGCCATTCCTGCACCGCTACCCACGATTGAAACCATCATGCCCGCGACCATCGCCTTCTTGAGCCGCATGTCCGCCGAATACCAGGCGCCGTATCTCGCGGCGCTACAGTCGGCGTTGCCGGAGGAGACGATCCAGCCACTTCAAGCGCTCACGCCCGCGCAGCGCGCGGTGACGACGATTGCGATCGTTGCCAATCCGGCGCCCGAAGACGTCGCGGCACTGCCGAAACTGCTGTGGATACAGAGCCTTTGGGCCGGTGTGGAGCAACTGGTGGCCGGCCTGCCGGCCGGTAGCCCGCCCGTCGTTCGCCTCGTCGACCCGGAGATGTCGCGGACGATGGCGGAGGCCGTGCTCGCCTGGACGTATTATCTGCATCGCGATATGCCCCGGTACTCGCGACAGCAGTCGATGCGTCTCTGGCAGCAGCACACTTACCGAAGGCCCTCGCAATTCGCTGTAGGCCTGCTGGGGCTCGGCGCGCTCGGAATGGAGGCGGCCCGGATGCTCGTCAACGCGGGGTACGTGGTCAGAGGCTGGAGTCGCTCGGCGAAGACGGTGCCCGGTGTCGAAACGTTCGGGGGCGAGGCGGGGCTCGATGCCGTACTCGCCAGCAGCGACGTCGTCGTTAGCCTAATGCCGTTGACGGAACAGACGGCCGGTATCCTCGACGCACGGCGATTGCACATGATGAAGCCGGGCGCGGGGCTCATCAATTTCTCGCGAGGTCCGATCGTCGTGACGCAGGATCTTGTTGCGGCGCTTGATCGACGGCACCTGTCGCACGCGGTGCTCGACGTCTTCGATGTCGAACCGCTGCCGGACACCTCCGGCCTGTGGGCACACCCGGCCGTGACGGTATTGCCGCACATCTCCGCACCCACGGATCAGCAGACCGCAGCGCGGGTCATTGCCACTAATATCCGGGAATTCCGATCTTCGGGACGCATTCCGGGCCACGTGGATATGGCGCGAGGCTATTGAACGTGCAGACGAACAACCCAGCACTGCCCTCATTCGTGTCGCCGCGCATGCATCGCACGGTCGCATTCCATGGGGACGGCGCGCATCTGCGCTTCCTGCGCACGGGCGAGGGGCTGGCATGCGTACATGAGGTAACCGGTACTGAGCCGCGTCCTGCCGTCTTCTTTCGCGCACAGCACGATGCGCTACTCGTGGCGCGTCACTTTCCCGGCTCGAAAGCGATGGGCGACAACCTCGCAGTCAAGGATGCACGCCGCGGCGATTCGCATGCAGGCCGGCCATGCTAAAACTGGACCGATTCGACATTGCGATCCTGAAAGCGTTGGTCCGGGACGGTCGAATGACGAAATCCCGGCTTGCAGCGGAGATCAATCTCTCAATATCACCTGCATGGGAGCGTGTCAGGCGCCTCGAGGCGGCTGGCGTCATTCGCGGCTACAACGCGTCTGTGAACTGGAGCCGCGTTGTTCAGGCGGCCCGGATCATCGTCGAGATTACCCTTTCGCGCCATACCGCGGCCGACATGCAGCGATTCGAAGATCGCGTACGGCGTTCGCCGGAGGTCACGCAATGCGATGCTACAGGCGGGGGACTGGACTACGTCATGCACGTCGTGTGCCGCGACATTGATCATTACCAGCGCTTCATGGATTGCCTGCTCACCGAAGGTCTTGGGATCGAACGCTACTTTACTTATGTCGTGACGAAGGTCGTGAAGGAGGGTGTTGACGTCGTGCCCGCCTGGGTCGATCTCGCCTGATGTCTACAGAGCGTCGATTGCGATTTTCTGCATACCCCAGCGGCGACCATTGTGTCTGAAGATGTCACTCACCAGGGTGCCGTTCGAGTCGCTTGGCCATATCGGCGGACCTTGGACGAATAGCAACGGCGTCCATTCAGTAGCGCTCATCGGTCGGCAATCGTAGGTGAGCGGTCATGTATTGCGCGGCACAGACAAGCTGGGCGCGATGGGTCGGGTCCGCAATCGGGGGCGATGCCTTGTCGAACTGACATCGCCTGTGATTCATACTCAGTCGAGCCCGCCCTGGCACAGGTATTTTACTGTTAGATAGTCGTCTAGCCCGTACTTCGAACCTTCACGCCCGTAGCCCGACTCCTTAATTCCGCCGAACGGCGCGGCTTCGCTCGCCACGGCGCCTTCATTGATGCCGATCACGCCTGCTTCCAGTTCACGCGACACGCGCTCGATCCGGCGCAGGTTGCTCGTATAGAAGTAGGCGGCGAGGCCGAAGGGCGTGTCGTTCGCGAGCCGGATCGCTTCGTCTTCGGTTTCGAATCTGAACAGGGGCGCGACGGGCCCGAAGGTTTCCTCGCCGCAGACGAGCATGCGCTCATTGGCGTTCGTCAGGACCGTCGGCGCGTAGTAGTTCGGCCCCAGATCCGTGAGACGCTTGCCGCCAGTGAGAACGCTCGCGCCGTGGGCGACGGCGTCATCGACATGACGTGCGATCTTGTCGATGGCGCGCCGGTTAATCATCGGGCCGATTTGCGAATCCGGGTTGCTCGCAGGGCCGACACGCAGCGCGGCCACGCGCTGGCCCAACAGACCAGCGAATCGCTCGTAGATATCAGACTGGACGTAGATGCGATTTGGGCACACACAGGTTTGGCCGCCATTGCGGAATTTTGCGGCCATTACGCCTGTTGCGGCCGCGTCGAGGTCCGCGTCATCGAAGACGATGAACGGCGCATTTCCGCCCAGTTCCAGCGACAGCTTCTTGAGCGTGCCCGCAGACTCGCGAGCCAGGTGTTTTCCAACAGGGGTCGATCCCGTGAAGGTGATCTTGCGCACTCGGTCGTCGGCAAGCCAGTCCGCCACAGCGCCGATGCCCTCGTCGCGCGCGGCGCTGATCATGTTCAGCACGCCCTCGGGAACGCCTGCTTCCTGAGCGAGCGCGGCCAATGCCAGCGCGGTCAGAGGGGTGTCTTCCGCCGGCTTGGCGACCACGGTGCAGCCCGCCGCAAGCGCCGGCGCGATCTTGCGCGCGATCATGGCGAGCGGGAAATTCCACGGCGTGATGGCGGCGACGACGCCAATCGGCTCCTTGATCGCACTCATGCGCTTGCCTGGCTGCTGCTGGGGAATGATGTCGCCATAGATGCGTGTCGCTTCGTCGGCGAACCAGTTCACGTAGGACGCGCCGTAGGCGACTTCGCCACGGCTTTCGTTCATCGGCTTGCCTTGTTCCATCGACATCAGGCTCGCCAGATCCTCAGTGTTCTGCACGATCAGCGCATGCCAGCGGCGCAGCACCTCGGCGCGTTCACGGGGCAGGCGCGCGCGCCATGCGGGAAGCGCTGCCGCTGCCGCATCGGTGGCGGAGCGGGCATCCGCCGCGCCGCTGTTGGCGACTTCAGCGATCGTCTCCCCGGTGGCGGGGTCGGTCACGGGATAGCGTGTTGCGCGCGCTGCATCCACCCATTTGCCGCCGATCAGATTTTGTTTGCGAAGCAGTTCGCCTCGCGTGAGTTTCAATGCCACGGTGTTCTCCTTCCCCAAAGATGAGCACGATCGCGTCTGGATGCGAGATCGCGTTGCCTTTCAGTCGCCAATGGTTCAGGCCGCCGTTTTTTCCGCGCTGCGCACGGCCGCGCGGACGTCCTCGTTGGCCAGCACGTCATCAAGCGTCTTGCGCACTCGCTTGATCATTTGTTGCATTTCGCTTTCGGTGATGCACAGGGCGGGCGCGAAGCCAAGGATGTTGTCGCCGAAAGCCCGGAAGATGATCTTGTTGCGATAGGCCGCCGCGAAGATCCGGTTTGAAAGATCGAGCGAAGGATCAAAGCGCGTGCGCTTTTGCTTATCCGCGACGAGTTCCACCGCGCCGAGCAGACCACGATGGCGCGAGTCGCCGACCAGCGGATGATCGAGCAGGCTGTCGAGCCCGGCCGCAAAATGCCGACCTTGAACGACGCCGTTGTCGATTAGTCCGCCTTCGCGATAAAGCCGCAATACTTCGAGTGCGATGGCGGCGCTCACCGGATGAGCAGAATACGTCTGCCCATGTCCGATTGGGTCGGAGCGATTGCCGCTGTCCGCGAGCGCCTGATAGATTCGGTCCGACATCAGCACGGCGCCCATCGGCGCGTAGCCTGCGGTGAGTCCCTTGGCCACCGTCATTAGGTCCGGTTCGACGCGCTCGGCCTCGCACGCGAACATCGGGCCGGTGCGGCCGAATCCCGTAATGACCTCATCGGCGACGAACAGAATGTCGAGTCGATGGCAGGCATCGCGCATTGCCTTGAGCCATCCTTGCGGCGGCACGATGACGCCGCCCGATCCCTGTATGGGCTCGCAGAAGAATGCGGCGACGTTCTCGGCTCCGAGCGCGGTAACTTTCTCTTCTAGCGCGGCGATGGACCGACCGATGATCGCTTGCGCGTCGTCGGGCGTCTCGCTGCGATACGGATACGGCGACGCAATGTGATGTTGTGTTGCGAGCGGCACATCGAAGTTGCGGTGGAACGAGGCGAGCGCTGTCAGTCCCGATCCGGACGATGACGAGCCGTGATAGCCACGCTCCAGCGCAATGATGTGTTTCTTCGACGCGCGGCCTGTCGCGTTGTAGTAGTGCGTGATGAAGCGCACGGCGGAATCGATGGCGTCCGAGCCGCCCAGCGAGAAATAGACGCGCTGCAGCGAAGCGGGCGACAGCGCGACCAGTTGCTCGGCGAGTTCGATCGCGGGCGCCGAGGAAAAATGGAAATAGCCGGTGGCGTAGGGCAGGCGAGCCATTTGTTCGGCGGCGACACGCACGATGCTTTCCTGTCCATAGCCCGTGTTGACGCACCACAGGCCAGCGAACGCGTCGAGGAGTTCGTTGCCACTCGCGTCGCGCAGCCACACGCCATGTCCCGATTCGAGAATGGTCGCTCCGCGCGCTTCATGGGCGCGGTAATTGACGACCGGATGAATAAGATGCTTGCGATCGGATTCGATGAGTGAGGCAATAGTCATTACCGCTCCTTTTCAAAAGTTTGTCGCGAGAGACACTGTTCACTCGCGCGAATGCGCTAGATGTTTTCTTCTTCAGCTTCGATCCGTTCTTCGTGCCGATGTTGAGCGGCGGCGCCGCGACGATCCAGCCACTGAGCAAGATGGACCGCCGTTTTGCCTGTGGTGTTGCGAATCTGCGAGCGGCAACTGAAGCCGTCGCTCACGATGACCGTGTCATCGTTTAGTGCGGAGATCGCGGGCACGAGTTCGGACGCCGCCACCGCTCTCGCGAGGCTCGCCGTCTTTGTGTGGTACCCGTATGCGCCGGCCATCCCGCAACATCCCGTGTTCAGCAGCGCGCCTGAACTCGCCGCCGCATTGATCAGTTGCGACTCCGCTTTCATGCCGCCGCACGCGTTTTGATGGCAATGCCCATGCACGCGAACGTCCTCCTCTAACCGCGGCACGGGCACATCGCTATCCCGCAGCAGCTCCGCGAGCGTCCTCACGCTGTCCGCCAGTGCCCTCGCGCGGCGATCGGCGGGAAAGAGCGCGCGCAACTCGTCACGGAACACCGACAGGCAACTCGGTTCGAGCACGACGACCGGGATTTTCGATTCGATGACATCGCTCAGCGCCGCCATGATGTCTTCGAGATTGCGGCGCGCCTCGTCGAGCAGGCCGGCGTCATACATCGGACGTCCGCAGCAGATGTGCTTGCGCATAAGCTGGACGCCAAAACCGTTCGACTCGAGCACGCGCACCGCCGCTTCCATGACCTCGGGCGAGAAGCCGTTGTTGAAGGTATCGGTCCAGAGCAAGACCTGGCCGCGCGGCGCGGTCGCTTCGGCCGCAATTGACGCGAGCAGTCGCCTGGCGCTCGATCCGCCGCGAAAGCTCCGCGCGGCGATCTTTGGAAACGGGACATCAGGCGCGAGGTCGAAGCGGGCGCCGACTCTCCTGAACGACCGATTGCTCATCACCGCGTTGGCTACCGTGCTCACCCGCGTTGCGAGCGGAAGCCATGCGCCGATTCTGCCGATCATCGAATCCATGACAGGGCGGCGTTTTTGTTTGAAGTATTCGTACAGAAAGTGACTCTTGTATTTGGCGATGTCTACGTGCGTGGGGCAGTCGCTTCGACATCCCTTGCAGGCCAGGCAATGATCGAGCGAGTCCTTGACCGCTTCGCTTCGCCAGCCGTCTTCGATCACCTCGCCTTTGAGCAGTTCGAACAGCAGGCGGGCCCGTCCGCGTGTGGAGTACTTTTCTTCTCGTGACGCACGATAACTCGGGCACATGGTGCCACCGCTCAGCGAGCGGCATTTACCCATGCCGATGCAGCGTTCGGTCGCGCGCGCGAAGGTGTCGGGCTTCACCGCGTTGCCGAACACAAAGGGACTCGACACGTCCACGCGCCGATAACCGGGCCCAAGACGCAGATTCTCGTCGAGCGGCATCGCGTCGATTAGCTTCCCGGGATTCATGCGGTCGCGCGGGTCCCAGATTGCCTTGAATTTGCGGAACGCTTCCATCAACTCGGGTGAGTACATCATCGAGAGCAGTTCTCCCTTGGCCTGGCCGTCGCCATGCTCGCCGGACAACGATCCTTCGTATTTGATGACGAGCCGCGCTGCGTCGACCAGAAAGTCGCGCCGCGTATGCACGCCCTGCGCGTGGCGCAAGTCGAAGGTGATGCGCGAATGAATGCATCCGTCGCCGAAGTGACCATACATGTTGGTCTTGTAGCCATAGGCCTCGACGAGCGCCGAAAACTCTCTCAGGTAGGCGCCAAGATGACGGGGTTCGACGGCGGCATCTTCCCAGCCGACGACCGGATCGGGTTTCGACGGATCGTCGCCAATCGACGTGGCCGAAGCGCCGGTTTCGCGCACCGACCAGAGACGCTTCATGAGGCCCGCGTCTGTCACGGTTCGCAAAGACGGCATTCCAGGCAGCGATGACGCAAGGGCAGCGGCCTTTTGCGCGAGCGATATCGCCGTCGGCCTGTCGGTGGAACCGAATTCGACCATCAGCCACGCATTGCCTTCGGGCAGTTCGGCAATGTCCGCGAGCGCTAGGCCGCGTTCCCTGAGCCCTCCAACGATGCCGGTGTCCAGTCCTTCCATGGCAATCGGACCCAGCGGCAGCAACACGGGTACGCAGTCGGCGGCATCGAAGATCGTCGGAAAGCCGAATACGACGAGCGCACGATGAGCGGGATTGGTCACCAGCGATGTCCTGGCCCGCAGCACCGAAACACACGTGCCTTCGGAACCGACGAGCGCGCGAGCAATATTGAAGCCGTTCTCCGGCAGCAACTGGTCGAGGCTGTAGCCGGAGACGCGGCGCTTGAGCTTGGGAAAGCCGGCGCGAATGACCTCGCCATATTCGTCGACGAGATCGAGCAGCGCCGCGACGATCTCCGCGCGCCGGCCGCCGGCGTTCAGATGCTGCTGGATCGCCTCCTCGTTCGTCGGCCCGACCCAGAAGCGCGCACCGTCGTAGGTGAGAACTTCCATGGCCTCGATGTTCTCGGCCGTCTTGCCAGCCATCACCGAGTGCGCGCCACAGGCGTTGTTGCCCACCATGCCGCCGATCGTGCAGCGGCTATGCGTGGCAGGGTCCGGTCCAAAGGTTAGCCCCTCGAGCGCGGCAGCATCTTTCAATTGGTCGCAGATTACGCCCGGCTGCACGGTCGCTACCTGATTGGACACATCTAGTACCTCGATCGCCGTGAGGTTCTTCGATGTGTCGATCAGAACAGCGGCATTGACCGACTGGCCGCACATCGAGGTGCCCGCGCCGCGCGTCAGAACCGGTACGTCCCATTCATGGCACACCCGCATGATTTCGACGACATCATCCACACTGCGCGGCACCACCACGCCGATTGGTACCTGCCGGTAATTGGACGCTTCGGACGCGTAGGCCGCACGCGTGCCGGCATCGAAACGGATCTCCGCGTGCGTGCTTGCGGCGAGACGTCGCTGCAGTGCCATCAAGGCATTGATGTCGGGGCGCGACGGACGTTTTGCAGAATTCATATCACGATAGCGCGGAGCTCGTTAAGGAAGCAGGTCGCCCGGTGTGCACACGGACCTTCCTATTGAACCGTTTGGCTATCGTCCTGTCTTCCTACTTAGAATAGGAGAAACAGCTCCATTCGTTCATCGCGATAATTCCGACGGCCATTCGAACGTCGGCTACGATCCCCATAGGTCCGGCTATTGGTCGCGCGACCGGGCGGGGGGCAATTCGTAGGTCCGCGCATTGTCCGTCGATGAGCGACTTAAATGACACTTTTCGCAATGACTGGAAACCTTCTGAACGACCGCAATTCTCTGGAAACGGCCGCGGTTGCCGCTTTCTGCCGAGCGGTGCCTATTGGTCAGCCGACGACATCTGTACCGCGGACGCAGCGCATCGCACATCGCGGGGCACCCTGAGGCCTGATGGCCGCAGCCAGCTTGCTCGGACAATGCACTGGCGTACCGGTTTAACAGCGATGCGGACGAATCGAGTGCGACATGTGTAGAAGGAACAAGCAACGCGCCATAGCGCGGTGTACTATAAGTGACCTAAAGAAACCCAATGTCGAGCACTGTTAGCATGCCGCAAACATCGAGTAAGTCGACTCAAAGTAACGGGTCGGTCCTTATTAATTCATTCCACCAAAAAATCTAATGCGTGCTGCAAGAGCCGCAAGCGGCATACTGATATCGGGCCTTTCTTGTTCGGCGGCACTGGCCCAATCCGTTGTGCCACCTGATGGAAGCGTGAGCTTCAGCGCGAGAGCATCTGGCGTGCAGATCTACACCTGCCAGTACGACAACCGACACGTACTCGGCTGGGTGTTGATGCAACCGCGAGCGACGCTTTTCGACGAGCACGGCGCGGCGATCATTGAACACTTCGCTGGCCCGTCATGGGAGGCGCCCGATGCTAGCCGTATCGAAGGACATGTGATCGCACAGACTCCGAGGGAGACGAACCACAGCGTGCCCCAACTGCTTCTGCAGGCGCGCTCCACGGCCGGTCCAGGGCTGCTCTCTCCGATACGATACGTCCAGCGCGTCAAGACGGTTGGCGGCCTGAAACCGGCCGCGCGGTGCACGGCCGAGCATCAGATGGGGAGTTCACCGTATCTCGCGACTTACGTTTTCTATCGGTGATGCTCGCGGGCGTCGTTCATCGCTCACGGGTACCTCAGACATCAATTCAGGGACGAACTAGCCGCGCGGGAAAGCACCGTGAGCATTGGAGTAGCGGCTCGCTCGTGAAGGAATCACCGGCAAGGTCGTACCCGGTCACTTCGATGCCTTCAGCGAAGCCGGGGTTAGCGACGATGCGTTACAAACACGTCCTTTTGAACTGAAGCGTGCACGCCAGTCGTAGGGTTGAATCCGCCAGCTAAAGCAGCCGTTCTACGGTTCGATCCTCAGATTGCCCTAATCATGTCGTCGATGATGTCGCTCTCAATCTCACCCGTTGCAATATCCCAATGAGCGAGTATTCCGTATACGAAACGGCCGACATACTTGACCGGATCGTATGAATAGACAGACTCGTTCTTCAAGCGATATAGGTGTTCGTTCAAACGCCGGAAGAAGCGATGCACACCTTCGTCGCTGACGTCGACCCTCGAAAAGACATACGCGACTTCATCTGACAGCATCTTCATCTCCATCACGATATCGCCTAGCAGCTCCGGACGGCTCTGCATCTCGTTGAGTGCGGCGTACCACTTCGCAAACTTGTCTGAGCCGAAATACTCTCTGAATTTTTGATGGTCACATAGCTCCTCACGTAGTCGCGGGTCGTAAGATCCGTCTGACGCTCCAAGTAGCGTCCCAATCACCCCTTCTCTGAACTCACGATAACGGCGCCTCAGATTGCTTCGCAGGATTTCCCTCAGTCGACGCTCCGGCAGATACACCACAAGCAACCAGAAGAAGGCGCTCGTAAGAAAGCCGATTGCCAAGTTGAACAAGATGGAATTGCCGTTGTGCAATTGCAGCAAGACCGGCTCGATTGCGGTGCCACGGAGCATGCCGACGACAGGCTCAGTGCTACCCGCAAAAACCTCGAAGATCGAGGCGACCGTCAAGCCAGTCAGTGCGCCAGTTGTCAACAGGCGTTTCAAGGTATCCGACGTCATCGTTAGGTTAGATAGCTGATAGCAGAACGGTCTATCGTCGCCACGGCGACCCGCTACTATAGGCGGAATCGCGCAACCACTGATACCCGCATTGGCCGACATGACAGCCGATACGTTACCGGTGTCCATCTGTCACTTTCGCTGGTTTCAGCCTCCCTGTCGTGCAATCACTGCGCGAACAGCCGCTCGCGCAATTCTTCGCACGCTCCATCGAGGCCCGGAAACAACGAGCCTGCTGTAATGCCCATCAAGGCAAGCTCTTTCATCACTGTTTCCCGCTCCTTTACCGGGATGTCGATCGCATAGACATATTGGTGCTGTCGCGTGTGCTCAACAGCCTTTATGTATGACTCGACGTCGTCGACGTTCGTCAGCGCTGAGAGCGCCTGCTGAGGAATAAGGCGTTCATTCTCGATCGCCAAAAATTCCATCAGCGAGAAGTGAGGACGGACAGGTGCTGTGATCGGTATTTGGGGAGTGTCCTCTCGCCATTTCGCCTGACCGAACTGGAAGATGCGGATGTAACCCGCATTTCGCTTCCTCGATGCAGCGATCGTTATGTGTCTGAAGGCGAAGAACGCAGCAACGTACGGCGAGTACGTCCAATCGATCAGAGGCGTCGGGAACCCGTGGTGTTGCGCAAGGTGGAGAAGAGCGCCGAACTGGTCGCTGTCGGCCCGATTGAAAATATGCTTTGTACGCGCACTTAGATGTCGATCGAGCGTGGCGAGATCGTCAAACGTGTATCTGAACAGATCGGAGCGGTTCGTGCGATGGAAATGCGATCGAAGCCGCCACGACTTTTGCTGTCCCCTGAGAATAAACATGCGTGTTTCTAGGCGCGACACATGACGCTTAAATGCATCCCAATTCATTCGCTTCGACGGGATATCGGACGGGCGGTTCCGATCGTTGCGTGTTAGCCGCGCTGAACCCTCCATACCTATATCAGAGTTCCACTCGACCTCCATATTCGTACCGTCCCACCTTATCCGAGCCTGAGCCTTCGTCGCGATTCGGATTTCCGGTGGGAATACCTCCTGAACCTGATGCGGTGGTACGAGAAGCGTTGGGTTCTTCGGATGCGTCGGTTGGAGCAGAATGGTTGTGAATGCGCCATCGGCCCCGAGATAGATTTCGTCGATGCGCCCGACGACCACCGGTCCATTCGATTTTTCTCCAGGAAATAACATTGCACTGCCCACCATGTGGTCGGAACGTATCTCAAGGTCGATGACTATATCTCCAGCCCACTGAGTCGCACGAAAATTGCCAATCCACTGGCCGATCAGCGGCGCTGGTAGTGTTGGTCTTTTTGCTTTTGTCATGTCGTGCGAGTCTATGTCGCTTGGGAGAAGATTCGGCAATGCATTTGCAGGGCCGGAAAGGAATCGTATCACTACGGCGTGTGACACCACCGCGACTAGCCATATCCATTACTATCACACTACACCACAGGTAGATCGGGTAAGCTGTCTCGAATTAGAGTAGTAGGGCACGCGGAGCGTGGCCACGCTGTCAACATGGGCTACCACTAGAACGGAAAATGGCGCATCTACAAATAGGCAAGAGCTTGGCCGAGACAGATGTCTTGTGGCGATACCTTACGCTGGATAAGTTCATCAATCTCATCGAATCGAGCACTCTCTTCTTTACCCCTTTGGCGTGGTACAAAGAGACGGATCCGTTTGAGGGATACCTGCCGAAAGTCGCGATTGATGCGATCGCCGCTATCCCTGCGAAATACGCACAGCGTCACGAAGAGCGTATCACGGCAATCGAGAAGCTACCTCAAAGTAGCAACATGCTGGGGAACTGGCGTATCTGCGACAAGAAGTGGCCCGCGTTCACACGCAAACAATGAAGGCGCTGCATAAGAACATTGTCAACTGCCTGACTGTGAATTGTTGGTACAGAAGTCAGCACGAGTCGGAGGAAATGTGGGGGTTGTACTCTAAGGGCGGCGTGGCCATAAAGACTAGTGCATTGCATCATTGAATTGGCACCCCAAGTGTGTTCAGATGCAGGTCATGGGCAAAATGAATCTGACCGATACCGAGCGCCACGCCATACCAGCGAACAGTTTGTGGCCTTCCTGACCGACGTCGTGGCCAGCCAGCCCAAGCGCAGAGAAATCCATGTCATCTGTGACAACGTGAGTAGCCATAAGACGGAGCGGGTGGCCACCTTCCTCAACGCGCATCGCAACGTACGTCTGCACTTCACGCCGACCTATTCGTCGTGGCTTAACCAAGTGGAAAACTGGTTCTCGCGCATCCAGCGTGATGTGATCGCCCGTGGCATCTTCGTTTCAGTAAAAGATCTGGATCGCAAACTCATGCATTACATCCGCGAGCACAATAAACATCCAAAGCCGATCAAGTGGAAGTATGACGATCCTTCACGTCGAATCCGCCAGGTGCCAAATCAGTGACGCAGTCGACTAGTGTTGGCGCCATCAAAGCCGCACTGGCCGAGAACCAGCAAGATCACCACATCTTCATGGGGGCGGTGAAGTACCTCGACTTTTCATCTAAGGACCTTACTCCACCAGACTGTGTTTCTGAGGATGGGCACTTGATGGGAATGTTAAAACGTATCGCGTATGCACATGAAAATGAAGTCCGCATGTACATAACCGGAAAGCGTGCGCCTCGGGACTTGTCTATTCACGACCCAGCGCCCGCAATAGTCTCTCTGGACGTACACAAACTTATCGAGGGTATTGTTATCTCTCCCGTTGCGAGCCGATCTATCGAGCAAAGCATACGGGCGGTGTGCAAGTGGGGTAACGTTGATCCAAGCAAAGTGTGCAAGTCACCACTCTTGGAAAATTGTGAGTATTTGTTGGGTGGGTATGATTGAAGACAATGGTCGCAATCTCGTCATGCTTTCGTTCAATCGGCCGCAAATGTCCAAGGGCTGATAGGGCGACCTGCATCCCCTCGTTTCAAATGGCCGCTTCCAGCGGCACAGCAGTCACCCGAGTGACCAAACTTCGTTGCCTCCAAAGGTCGCTTGTTGGCCGCGAGCCGCCCGACCGCGGTCTGCGGCGGCATGCGTAGCGGAGCGAGAGTCCAGTCGCCTAGCCAGTGACACTTTTATTTTGCGTCGTCGAAACCTTGCCCAACAAGGTTCTATAAACCTCGGAGCATCGCGTAGTCCCCAAGTGACACATTTACTGTCGCAACGGTGAGAGATTTAATACAGTCTACGACGGCATCGACGAGAAACTTCAACGAACGAGTTTTAATGATGGACGCTTGGGCGGGTGCGCTATCACTCGCTTTGAAGGGCGGTTGGACCCGTCCAGGGCGACTAGAGCTAGCCGGATGTTGAGGTTGGCGCCGATTGTTGGACTTGCCTCGATATCCCGCATTTGGACCGCGGGGTTGACTCATGGTGGAACTCCGATGCGATGCGTGAGTTTCAACGCTAAGGTTATATCAGCGATCGTTGTTACCGAACGGTTGTCGCTGAAAGCGTCGGTCGCTGCTTCAAATCAATTGCTTAGATCGAGCCGTCAGTCAGCGTTCCGCAAGCGGCTGTGACTTGTGCGGCCTACCGGCGCAATCGCCGCTGGTCGATTATATTCACTTCAATGACCACGGGCGGCGGACATCAACGGCGAGCCGCGCCCGCTCGCGGCAAAGCGCTTGAGCTTCTCCCGCGCTTCATAATGAACGTACCGAGGCGCAACGGCTAGTTGACGATCGGCCTCTTGCAAGACCGCCTGGAACAAGGGCAGCTCGGCCGCATCGACTCTCCATATTCTCTCCGTTTCCGCCCGCTGCAGGCAGCGCTCCAGAGCCGCTTCAGCGCGCCCATAGATGATGACGTCCGTCTACCCATAGCCCGCATCTTGCACGAAATAGGTGACGTAGACCAATTCGATCAACCCGTTGACCAGATACGCAGATCCAGCGCCAGCGCGACAGGCAGCGAAAGTCAAATGGTTGGACAACGCAACGGTGCGCGCCGCGGATAACGGCAGAGGCAGCAACATCTCTTTACTGAGGGGTTTGCGGGACGGCGAACGAGAAACTCGCGGGCGAGGGTTGCGATAAGACATGCTGCAATAAAGAGAACGAAAGGAGTCCGCGTTCAATGGGCACCCCGGAATGATAGCAGGCCGCAGGAGCCGACACTGTGGCGCGCGCCTCGCTGCACGCGCATCAGTCGGCCACTCCTTCGGCGAGGTTGAGCGGCGGCGAGCGATGTGGCCGCACGGCGGTCGCGAAAACGGTCAGAACGGCCAGTAAGGCGTTCAAAGAAGCGATCGACGGCGCGTGAACGCGCTAGCGAGCACGGATGGGCGAAGACTCGCCCGCGACTTAAAAGAGCTGGTTGTCCAACGGTAGCAGATTGACCAGTTTCACCGCAGTGCGGCGCTCGGCTCCATCCGCATGGACGGACCGGATCATGACGCGCTGGCCGCGGGCCTCGCCCAGCACCTCGACAATTCGTTCTCGGTAACGAGCCAGCGTGCCGCGAGGCGGTTTGCGCGTAGGTCGAGCGAGACATAGGCATATCGCAGCAGAGGCGTTGTCGCATTATGCAACGTCGCGGGCCTCACCGCGACGCATTTTGTCCACTTCCACATGCGAGATGCGTACTGCTGAGCGTGTCGCCGGGACCATGACCGGGGCCCTTCTCACGTTTACCGCTAGGTCAAATCTATTCGACTTCGTCAGATCCGCTAGATGCAACGACTTCCTGCTACTTGCTATCACTCAGCGTCCTCATACGTTCCCGCCGTCTGCACGCTTAGCGTCTGCTATGAGTTCCTTGAGTGCTTCAATGCCAGCGTCAGTGAAGGCGGTGATCGAGATGACCTCGTCGGGCGGCACGTCAAGGTCATTTATGACGCCCAAGCAGCCGTCCTCCGGTTCGAGGTTCATATTGGCCAGTTCTTCAAGCCATTCCTCTGGTTCATTAAGCATCTTGGCTACGCACGAGATGGTGTAGACGTGAGATGGGGCTGCCATTGCATGCTCCAGATTTTGTGAGAGCCGAGATTCAGGCGGAGATGGCGACTGTAATCAACGTGCGCATCGCTCTCGGATGCGACGCCATCCGTTGCGAGCGTCGATTGCATCTGCAAGGATGGCCATATATTCGTCATGGTCGACGCGCTCATCCGGAGGCAACCCGTATTCTTGGTGGCGGCTCAGGGCCGCTTGCCGTGCGGCTTTTCCGAGAGCTGACACGAATATCCGGCTGTATGCTTCACAAGCATAGGCGAACGTCTCCCGCTTACTAAAGGCGATGTCGAGCGGATTTGGACAGTTCCGGCGTTCTGCCAGCCCTATCGCTGCGCGGCGGCAGTTGTGCAGCACATGGGCGGCTTCATGCACGACGTAGTCAGCGAAGGGATCGGTATCGCGAAAGTAGGTCAGGGAGACATAGCAAGTAGTGTCCTGGCTCATGCCGACGACGCGAGCGGACTCCTCTCGAAGCGGAGTAGCACCCAGACTGTCCAAATAGATGTTCGCCAGTTTCCATGCGGTAGATAGCCACGTCTCCTTGGTCAGTATCTGCACGATGTTGCTCGGCGTGAGAAAGACGATACCGCCTACGAGGGTGCGGAGAACGACCTCCCGTTCGAAGGCGGAAAAAAGGCCATACACCATGGGCTTGAGCTTGTCGCGAAGCCACGGCTCTATCGGCTCTGGCATCGAGCTCGGATGGTCGAAATCCCTCGCGCGGAGCAGCGTGTCAGCGATGAGCGCAGCGCGCAACTGTTGTGTGGCGCGTGCAGCAGTGATATTCAAAGCCTCCCCTGGCCAGCCGACGAAGAAGCCGTCATAGTCTCCGGTCGTGAGGTAGTGCCGAATCTGGGTCTCAACCCATTCTGCGGAGCCGATCTTCGGAATGGCCATGGAAGGTTCTCAGGAATCCGGTCGAAGCGGGACCGCAGGCGCTCAGAGCCCCAATCCCAATTGCCGGATGAGCAAAAACCAGGGACGCTCGCGTTCAAGACCGATCGTGCCAGCGTCGTGGCGGACCGATTTTCGGTCGCTAACATGATATGCGCAGTTGGTGATCCGGTACTCAGCAAGAAGGTATCAGAACCCGATCGGCGCGTCAGCCGCGATGTTGATGCAGGTCGCTTGTCGGCCTTTGCGGTCGTTCGCCAAAGTTCGAAGCGGCGTCAGCGGTATGTTGGGTTGCGGACGTTGACGTCACCGAATTTCGCGACGTCAAAACTTCAGCCTTATACATTCGACACACCCTGAGCGGCCCTTCATATTCCGGGCGAACATTCAGGTGCGGGCTGCGTTCTGCGCTGCATCGTTTCTCAGCTATACAGAAATAAGAACCTTAAAGCTAAGGCAGGCACCGTGCTTTACCAAGCACTCGATGCCCTAGATGCACCCGCTTAGCATTCTTAGGCTCCGACATGAAACCAACACTTTTCTGCTCGTGCATGCCCTGAGCTATGGTTCAATCGTGTTCTGTCCAGGCGGAGGCCTGCCAACACGCACTAACGCGAAAGACGACCTGTGGGCACTACGCAGTAGGGCGCGCAAATGGCACGGCAGGCGACGTGCGCCTGCTTACCTGCAATACTACCGTCGCAAGGTCGACGGTCGATCGGTACTTCATGAGCTGGCCCCGGGAAGAGACATTCGAGTCGTATTTCAGCTTGTCGCTGATCGCGTTCGCCACGATGCCGGACGCGGTTCGACGACGGACGACAGAGAAAACGACACGCACACACGCCTTGTTTACAAATTGAAGAAGCTGACTAATGAAGCATACCTGAACAGGGTCAGCGCGACGGCTTATGCTGTAGCAGCGCCCCGACATCTCTCTTCGTAAAGTGCAAATGCAATTCGTTGATGCCGTTCTTCGTGGACTCAGCTTTGCCTTCGCTTCGGATATAGACGGCACCGATTGCGGCAATGACTATAAGGAGGAATTTCGTCCAGACGAGGCGCGTGACGTGAACATCCGCAGGATTCGGCATCGGCACGCAAAATATTGCACCGAGCGCGAACGCGCCTAAAACGCAACGCGAAATGGAGAGATTGAGCTTTGAAACCGAATATAGCCGGAAATCTGCCGGCGACTCTTTGGAAAACACCGT
Organism: Caballeronia sp. NCF2; assembly: GCF_023631205.1. Lineage (NCBI taxonomy): Bacteria > Pseudomonadati > Pseudomonadota > Betaproteobacteria > Burkholderiales > Burkholderiaceae > Caballeronia > Caballeronia sp. NCF2. Next base: position 51,940 of record NZ_JALQDN010000078.1, read on the forward strand.
CTTATAGAGAGGCCCGACCACGGCATCCTCGAGTATGCCCACTTGATACTCCCAGTTCCGCTGCCAAAATTTGCCAGCATCATTCACTAGCGACCATGCATAAGCAACGACTGACGCGAAAGCGCAGATTCCAACAATAGCCGCGGACCTTACATTCTCGTCGAGATCTCTCGCCGAGACGGCTCCCAAGAGAATCGCGCCAAGCGCAGCGATTACCAACCAGAAACTGTTCGACCGTTTCCGAACTTGCGGATATCTAACGCAACTTCATACGCCTTAGCGAGAGTAGTGTCTCTGGGATAGTAATGCGCAAGCATCTGCGACGCGCTACTTACCTGCGGAGAACTCGTGACGTTCGGGCGATGGCCAACGCCCTGGAGCAGGAGAAGTCCACCGGCAAGCAAGGCCAGATTGCCCACAAGCTGATGTACGTCGATCTGGTGATCCTCGATGAGCTGGGATATCTACCGTTCAGCCAGACCGGCGGAGCATTGCTGTTCCACCTGCTCTCGAAGCTGTACGAGCACACGAGCGTCGCGATCACGACCAACCTCAGCTTCGGCGAGTGGGCGAGCGTGTTCGGGGATGCAAAGATGACGACAGCGCTGCTGGACCGCGTTACCCATCACTGCCACATCGTCGAAACGGGCAATGAATCGTGGCGCTTCAGGACCAGCTCTGCCAAGGGAAAGGCAACGAGAAAGAAAGCAGCAAAACCAGCGGGCAACGAAGAGTTATCCACACCGAAATAGATGTACTAGGCTGTCTCGGGGTGGGTCAGATTTAGGTGAAAACGGTGGGTTAAGACTGCGTGAAAATCAACACGGCGGCGTTCCACAGTGACGGGCACCGTGTGGTCAGACAGTTTTTTCAGATGGCGGAATCGCGCGGCGGCGCATCTTTCAGCCAATCCAGAACTGACGGGCGGAAAGTAAAGACTGGAGACTTCAGCCAGTCGTCGACCGCGTCCGCGATCTCGGGAAGCACCCCATCCAGGTCGAACGGTTCGTCCACGGTCGCGGGCTGGTCGGCGGAAAGGTGGGCGCCGGCAAGCTCGTCGCCATCCCAGTACAGCACGCAGTACTCGGCAATGTCCGCCGTGGTTCCAGGCGAGCATGCCGACGTTCGCCCGCGCGTTTGCCAGCTCGTCATCGATTGGCGCCCATCTATACCCGCGATGTCCCAAGCTTGCCGTCACATATGCAAGCCTGACGAATGCGAATGCCCGTTGACCCAAGTCACCTTCATTGCAGCCGCTATACGCACAGAAGTGTTCGAATTCGTCGAGCGGCGTATGCCCCAGATCGTTCTTCGGCAGCGCACCATCAACGATGAACAGCTGCAGCAGCTCATTGGGAACCATGTGTGCGGCATCTGGCGGCGGCCGATCATTTCATTCAACGGCGCGTTGGAAGCTGGCGCGGTCCAGATCCCCAAATGGAAGCATCTTGACTCTCATTCGAGAAAGTACTAATGTGGGAGGTACGATATTCTCATTTGGGAGATTCGCATCATGGCACTGCATCAACCCGCCGGCCGCGAGCCGGCCGCCGCTAAACGGGCGAAGGCGTTCGCTGGCTCGAACGGCCTCGGCGCACAGCCACACGACTTCGAAACATTCCGGAAGATGGACCCGCTCGAGCAGCGCCGCCAGATACGTGAAGGGATGGAGGCGGTCATTATCGATCGGGTCGCGAAGGAGTTGTTGCATATTCCCGTACAAACCCTGTTGAGCGGTCTTGGACTGCCGAGTTCGACGATCCTGCGCAAAATCTCGAAGGAAGAACGCCTGTCTGGACCTGAATCGGATCGCGTTGCGCGAGTGCTCTATGTATTCGAGCAGGCAGCCGAAGTGTTCGAAGACGAAGCACTGGCGGCAGAATGGATGCAACGGCCGCATATGGAATTGGGCGGCCTGAGGCCGCTGGAGGTACTGGATTCGCAGCCGGGCTACGACCGCGTGCGCGACTTGTTGCTGCGCGTTATCCACGGCGTGTCTGCATGAGGCTGTATCGACTCGCGAAGGAACGGCGCGGCCACTATCGGGCCGATGATCTGAGCGGTAACGGCGCGGCGTTGGCCGGCGGCCGCTGGAACCCGCGAGGCATGCCGGTGCTGTACACGTGTTGCCACGCGTCGACCGCGCTGCTTGAGGCGCTGGTACACATGTCGGGGCTGCTGCCTGCCGGCGGCTACTTTCTGGTGACGCTCGACGTGGCGGACGCGGTCTACGATGCGGCGTTCGTGCCTGCGTTGCCGGCCGGATGGGCGGACCTGACGCGCGATCCCGAAGCGACGCGCGCGCTCGGCCGCCAGTGGATCGAGACCGGCGAACGGCTGGCAATGCGGGTGCCGTCGGTCGTCTGTCCAACCGACTTCAACCTGCTATTCAACCCGATGCATCCCGACATGGCGAGCGTCAAGGTCATCAGCACCGAACCCTTTACCCTCGACCCGCGGTTGTTCGGCCCAGCAACGAGGTGAGCACTATGCGCAAGGAATACGACCTGCAGACTGCCGGGCTGGCGACGATCGTCGCCGCAACGTCAGTCACAAAGAAACACTCCGACTTGCCGACGCCTTTTGCCACGCGCACGGACTACCGCAGTGCGCGCTACGTCATAGCCCGCGACGTACACAGCGAACGCCCGGCGCGCATCCTCGACACGGACGACCGCGAGATTGCGGCCGACTATCACACGCGTGGATTGATGCGCAGCTCGAAGCGCATGGCGGTTCGATGCGCGCGGGGGGAAATTACGGTCGGCATTGACAGTCACCGTTAGTCATGCGATCCAGACCGGAGTAGCGGACGCACCGATCATCGGATGCACTCGTCAATTCAAAACTGGTCCAGCTAACGACTGCGATCGCCGACGGGCGAGTGCGCCCAACCGTCAGAGAAATCCGAAGATTGATGCAATGCTCCCGGGCGAAGGCCATGTAGTTTAGACACCAATTTCTGGAGATCGCCGGTGAGCCTCAGGGCGGCCTGCGGCTGGCCGCTTCGGGAGCCGGTGTGGGTCGGGTAAAACCGCGACTTGTGCATTCCTTTGCGGCGATCGCAGGCTGCATGAGCGGACGGCGCTGCGTTGCGTCAGCCTGTCCTTGTCTTACGCTGATGGACAAACTACTACCGGGAAGAGGATGAATACAGTATCCCTCGACGCGATCGGGGCAGGCCTACCGCTTGCCGCCGCCGTCGCATACCTTCCGCGCACGCTGGATGTAACGACAAAATTCACTTGCGCGATGTTCGTACTATCGGTGGTAATCTCATCGGCGTTTTCGTACTGCGATGCGCACGCCGTCCACGTCGTGCCGGGTGCGATCCTCCTGTGTGTGAGCATCTGGCTTCCGCGCGCGCGAGGTCATGATCGCGAGATTTCCGGCTGCGACGATCTTCGCGTTGACGTTCATATCGATTTTCCCGGTAGACATCTACGGCGCCTACACCTGCCATGCTTCGAGTGGGATCGCCGGAGAGCGGCCGGTGGACTTTGGCTTCGCCGAAACGGGACGGCCCTCAGCGCACGCCTTCGACCCCGAAGCACCCCCTCTAGCCGGCGACGGACATGTTCCGCTTCCGTATGACATGCAGTCGTTCTTCAGCAACGTTTGGATGAGCCGTCGCCTGACGCATAGTACAGGCGACGATGGAAAGCTTCTTCAAGAACCTTAAGGTCCACAGGATTTACCAGCTTCACGACGAGACGCGCGCTCGGGCCAGTCTTGATATCGTCGACTGGATCGAAGGCTACTACAAGGGCCTGCCTGCGCAGCTATATCGACTTCTGCGTCCTAGTCGACAACGAGGCGAGGTTGATCGCTCCATGATTGGTGTTACGTGAAACAAGGAAGGCGCGTTAGGCACCCTGGCGAGGACCAGAGCGCGGTCAACAAGTTATACGGCTGACAACTTGACGACGGTCCGGAGTAAAACGTCCACTCCTGCAAAAGCCTGTTCCGGCGTGATAGATTCAGCGGGGTTGTGGCTGACCCCGTTCTTGCACGGAACAAAAATCATCCCTGTCGGGCATACTGCGTTCAAATAGATTGCGTCGTGACCAGCACCGCTGATGATGTCAGTGTGACTATATCCCCCTTCAATTGCAGATTCTCGGATCGCGGCCACGCAGTCGTCGGCGAATCGCTGTTCGGCAGCGACGCCAAATTCACTCCGAGTGATCTTGAAACCTTTGTCGCGCTCCTCTCCCGCCCATTGTTCGAACGCGGCAACGATCTCTTTGAGCCTTTCCTCAGAGGGGTGACGAAGATCAAGAAGAAACTTCACAACCTTGGGGATCGTGCTATGCGACGCCGGTGTGGTGGTGATTGATCCAATGGTCGCACAGGCAGCCTGGATGGAGTTGGCCGTGTCGTAAAGCCGGTTGAGCAACCGCACGGTTGCACCCATCGGATCAAGCCGGTTGGGCATCGGCGTTGTCCCCGCGTGCGCAGGTCGGCCAACGATAGTGACTTCGCTCCAGTTCATTGCTTGCGAGCCGGTGACAACGCCGATCTCCACCTGCTTTTGCTCGAGTACAGGTCCCTGTTCGATATGCAACTCGAGAAATTTGTGAAAGCGGCGCGCGCCGACTTCTTCCGGACCCGCATAGCCGATCGCCTGCAACGCCTCATCGACCGAAACGCCTTGATCGTCCCGCTGATTAAGCATGGCCTCTTGGGTGAACACCCCGCTATACACGCCACTGCCGAGCATGGAAGGCACGAACCGACTGCCTTCTTCGTTGGTCCAGTTGACAAGCATGATTGGCCGATGAGTCGTAATTTGCGCGTCGTTCAATGCGCGAACAACCTCCAGGCCGCCGAGTACTCCCAATATGCCATCATATTTCCCGCCAGTCGGCTGCGTATCAAGATGGCTGCCGATTGCGACGGGGTCGAGCGAATCGTCTATTCCCGCGCGCCTTGCATAGATGTTTCCTAGTCTATCGATCGCGACCGCCAGCCCAGCATCTTCACACCAACGGATGAAGACGTCGCGACCTTCTTTGTCCTTCTCAGTGAGCGTCTCGCGACAAACGCCACCTGCCGCTGTACCGCCAATCTGGCCGTGAGTTTCAAGCGTCTCCCATAGACGATGGAAATTTACCTTTGGGTTCATGTTTGGTTACTCGCCTTAGTATCAATGCGACGGCGATATCAGCTTCCCGATTTCGCGTATTCTTGGTCAGCCACTTCTAGTGCGTGATCGAGGGCGCTGAAGATGGAGTCAAGCTGTTGCTCATCGATAATGAGCGGAGGCGCGAGGAAAAGCGATGTCTGCTCTCCGCTCGTCCCAATCATCACACCTGCTTCCAATGCACGCGCTGCAACCCGAGAGGCGAGGGGGCTTGAGGTGGAATTTGCTTCCCAAGTGCGCCAGTCTGGGCCGTGGAGTTCAACGGTCCAGTGCAGTCCTCGCCCGTCCACACGTGACACCGATGGATGACGCTCGGCGATTTCGACCAGACGTCGCTTCGCCAACTTCTCGAGGTTTTGCACGCGTTCAAGAAGCTTTTCTTCCTGCATGATCGTGATATACGCGCGAATCGCAGCGACCGTGAGCGGGTGGCCGCGGAAGGTGCTGTACGTCTGCCAGCTTTTATCTTTCAGCGAGTCGACGATATCTTTTGACATCACGACAGCGCCAGCAGGGGCAGCACCGCCGCCGAGCGGCTTGCCGAGCGTCACGATGTCTGGTCGGGATTCCGCACCCTGGAAAGCAAACCACCGGCCACTACGACCGAGACCAGTGACCACCTCGTCGGCAATCCACAAAGAGCCCGCGTCGCGTGCAGCCTTTGCAACATGCTCTTGATACTCGCTGTCGTAATAGATCCCCCCCTGCGTGTAATCGATGATCGTTGCCGCAACGTCTGACAAGGTGCTTCCTGCATCCTTCAGGCGTTCCGCAACGGGGGCAGAACCTTGTATGCCGCCGTAGGTTGCTCCGATCGGAGCGGGCAGAACGCGTACAGGAATAGTAGAAGGAACAGGTTGGGTGCGGCCACCCACTACCGCGAGTCCACCGTGCCAGTGTGGTTGGACAGTCATGTTGCGGGCTAATCCCGTCATTCCGTGGTAGGCGCGCTCCCGAGTGGCGAGGGCGACGCGCCCCGTGTAAGCCTGCGAAAACGACAACGCTGCGTCGTTCGCCTCACTACCGCTGAGGAAGAAGCGAACCCCGCCGATCCAGCTTGTCTCGCCTTTGAAGGCGAACTCGATCAAATCTTCTGCCGCTTTCTCGCGCTCTGCCCAGAACCAGCCTTCGTTGATGGAGGGGGACCTTGCTGCAGCGGCAATCATAGCCTCGACCATCTTCGGATGAGAGTGGCCTACAGGGCCGCCGGTGTTGCTTGCATCGAGAACTTTCTTTCCGCCTTCGAGGTGGTAGTAGACACCTTCCGCCGCGACGACCTTAACAACCGGCCCCTTGCCCGCATTCAGGCCCGTGTGAATCAGTTTGCTCATCATGCCTCCCCTAGCCGTTGTAAAACCTTGAATCGATTAGTCAGTTCCGGTCTTCGTGCTGCTCCGCGTCATTCCTTGCGGGCCGCTGCCTAAACCCTAAGAACCTGCTTGCGGAAGGTGTCTTTCACCGCGATCTTTCCGTCTTTGAGCACGAAGACGTCAACGCCATGAACGGCGACGGCCGAGTTCGTCGAGCGATCCGTTGCTGTAAACAACCATTCCGAAAACCCGCGATTGCCGAGTGCCACGTGCACCGAGTTGCGCCACTGAGCATCCGGGAATTTTTCGAAGATGCTCACGAACGCATCCCGAACGGCAGCCTCTCCGTGGAACGATTGGCCTTCTTTTTCGGCGCCTGCTGCTGCGTGATAAGTGCAGTCGGGGCTCATGCACGCCATAAGCCCATCCACGTCGTGCCTGTTCCACCCTTCACTGAATCGCTGGAGGAGCGCAACCGCTTCCTTTTCTGTCATTTCTCCTACTCCTTTTCTGGGGAAAACCGCTCTAGCGACGAAACCGACTCGTCGCGCGCTGCCGATGCACTGTTGCCGCCAATATTGCCGTAAATTCCGAAAAACGGAAGTTACATATGTTTTTTGAGAATCTAACAGCGGATCTTTTTGCTGTCAACGGTAGATACAATGCGCCTCGACGTCTGGACAAGGCTCAAAAAGCAAGACTTCTACGATGCCTGGTTCGTCTCGGGTAAGTGCGTGCTTGACATTGAAAAGCTTGCTAAATAGTATTTCGGTACGGTGAATGTTATTCCGAAAAAAGGAATTTACTCCCAGCCACCCCACAATTCTTTCGCTGCTGCCGTGGCAGTGCCAAGACTCAGAGGAGATGTTCGTGTCTGAATACAACCAACCCATCGATTCTTCGATCTACAGCCGCTGTTCCAACATTGCGTCGATGATGCGATTGCCTGTTGCAACATCCGCGAACGGACTAGATATCGCACTGTGGGGGTGCCCGTTCGACTTGGGTTTGACCGCCCGTAACGGTGTTCGTATGGGCCCTTCGGCCGTCCGCGAAGCATCGCGATACATCCGTAAGGTGAATCCAAGTACAGGTGTTAATCCGTACAAGCTTGCCAACGTCGCCGACATTGGCGATCCGGCTATGAACATGATCAATCAGGCACAAGCCCTCAAAGACATTGAGGACTTCGTTTCTGATTTGACAGCAGCTGGGGCGGCCTCGATCTGTATTGGCGGCGACCACACCATTCCGTACCCGATCCTTCGAGGCATGAAAGCAGGTGGTCGTATCAAAGAGCCTTTGGCGCTCGTTCACATCGACGCTCACGCCGATACATTGGATACGCTTGGAGGAGAACGAGTCTGCAATGCAACGACCTTCCGCCGCTCAGTCGAGGACGGACTTGTTGATCCGAAGAAAACGATTCAGATCGGTTTGCGAGGAACGCGTTTCAGTGAGATGGACATTGCGGGCTCGTTCGAACTCGGGATGAACGTAATCTCGATGGACGAGTACGAAGAGATGGGGCGTAAAGCAGTCATCGAGCAAATCAAAAGCATCATCGGTGACTCTCCGACCTACATCACGATCGACATCGACGGCTTGGATCCGGTCTGCTGCCCAGGCACTCCTTCTCCGGAACCCGGTGGCATTATGATGCGAGACGTACAGATGATTCTGCGTTCATTGACGGGCTTCAACGTGCTCGGTGGCGATGTTTGCGAAGTAGCTCCGCACATGGATCCGAGCGGCATGACTGCGCTCAACGCTGCGAATCTGCTCTTCGAAATTCTCTGTGTGACCGCTTCGGGAATCGACAAACGACGCAAATAGAAGCCGGCGGGAAGTAGAGCGGGAGCAACGAACTGGAGAATTGCGCTTCTCACTTCCTTGATCGACTCCCGCCTTTCGCCCCGTTTCTTGTCTTAAAGCGCAAGCGAAGTGCCGCTAGAACTCAGCCCAGATCCATTCCCTCAGCGTTGACCGTTGCGCTCGACCTTGTCGTCGACCGCAAATGTGCCTGCGGACACCCGCGGCCGCCGCGGTGTAGCTGAACCGCAGAATTAGAACTTGCATTGCACCAACGCGCCGAGTAGATAACTCCCCGGCGACGCACGAGTTCTTGGGCTTCGTGACTGCTAACGTGCGTTAATCTAGGAGCACCATGCCAAAAGTAAAGGTATCGGCCGGTTTTGAACACGCGGGCAACGGCGCGCTCGTCATCGAAGGCCGATCGATCGACTACATTCCCGAAAGTGAGCGTCATGGGAAGCTGAGCAGTCAAGGGCCGTTCTGGTTCCTTGGCAACTTTCACTTCCTAACAATCTCACTCGGCTTTGTGGGGCCGAGCATGGGTCTCTCGGCTTGGTGGACAACGCTTTCCGGTGCACTTGGAATCATGTTCGGCACGATCTTCATGGCCTTTCATGGGTCGCAGGGCCCGGAGATGGGCCTGCCGCAGATGATCCAATCGCGAGCGCAGTTCGGCTATCGCGGCGTAGTGCTTGCGCTGATGGCAACCATCTTCGTGTTTGTTGGACTCAACGTTGTGACGGTGACGCTCATCACCGATGGTATGGGAAGTGTTTTCCATTTCGATAAAGTGAGCGTCGGATGCGCAGTCATTGGAGCCGGCGCGCTGCTTGCCATTTTCGGTCATGACTTGATGCACAGGGCGTTCAAGTGGGCACTTCTTGCCACGCTGCCGCTTTACACATTTGTAACCATTGCCTTGATGTCAAGGATTGAGCAATCCCACGCGGTGCCGAATGTAACTCTCGGATTTAAGTGGATTGCATTTGCAACCCAGTTTGCCATTGCAGCAAGTTATAACATCTCCTACGCACCTTTTGTCTCGGACTATTCGAGGTACCTACCCAAGAACACGAGCAGTGCCAAGCTAATCGTGGCCGTGTTTCTTGGCGCATCCTTGTCGGGTGCGTGGATGATTGGCGTCGGCGCTTGGCTAGCACAGCAGCTTAAAACCGAAGACGTCCTCCTCGCGCTTTACCTCATTGGAACCGCCTCCATGCCAGGCCTCGGTAGCATGTTTGTGGTCCTGGCTGTGGTTGGATTCATTCCGGTCATCGCATTAAATTCGTACAGTGCGATGCTGACCTTGCTAACGGGCATCGATTCATTTCGAAAGTTAACGCCGACACCTCGCGCCCGTGTCACCGCTATTATTGCGATCAGTGCTGTGGCACTAGTCTGCGCGCTTTCGATTGACGGAAAAGGCATCGCAATTCTTAACGTCTTCATGACGGTGTTGCTGTACTTCCTAGTGCCTTGGACAGCCGTGAATCTCGTGGATTACTTCTTTGTCCGGAAAGGCCATTATGCAATCTCGCACTTTTTTATGCCCGATGGCATCTATGGTACATGGCAGTTTCGTGGGATCGCTGCGTATCTCGCTGGATTCACGGCAATGATTCCATTCTTCTATGTCTTCGATTCATCGAGCAACAAGGCGGTTTTCGTCGGGCCGCTGGCCAGCAAACTCGAGGGCGTTGACATCGCGTGGTTGATCGGACTGGTGGTGTCCGGCATCGTCTACTACATTTTAAGCCGTTCGCTGGACTTGGGTGCCGAACGCCGCGTCATCGCTTCAATCAAGGAAAGCGACCTCGTAGGCGTTGCGCATCGCGACAGCAAGTAATTTTTCGTTTGTGACCAACAACCACAAGTCAATCAACATGGATCTCAAAGCGTTCGAAGTAAAAAATCCGTCGAACGGATCATTGATTGGTACCGTTCCCCGGATGGGTTCAGTGGAAACGCGTTGCGCGATTGTCGCAGCGAATGCGGCTTGGCCAGCTTGGAAAACGAAGACAGCCAAGGAACGAGCCTCAATAATGCGAAGATGGTTCGCCTTGATGCTCGAGAACGCTGACGATCTTGCAACCATTCTCACCCGACGCTTCTGCGTCACGATGCATACATCGATGGAACGTGGCAGGGCGCCGAAACGGGCGCTACACCGAGCAAGGAAAGCCTCTCGCCGAAGCGAAGGGCGAAATAGCGTATGCGGCTTCATTCATCGAGTGGTTCGCAGAGGAGGGGAAGCGCGTCGCGGGCGACACGCTTGCCTCTCCGATGCAGGATAAGCGGATCGTCGTTACGAAAGAACCAATTGGAGTCTGCGCAGCTATCACTCCCTGGAATTTTCCGGCGGCAATGATTACGCGCAAAGTCGGCCCAGCTCTAGCGGCGGGATGCACGATTGTTATCAAGCCTGCCGAGGCGACACCGTTTTCCGCGTTGGCAATGATGGTACTCGCTGAGCGCGCGGGAATTCCGCGTGGCGTAGTGAACGTTATAACTGGCGACCCAAAAGAGATTGGCGCCGAGATGACATCCAACCCTCTCGTGCGCAAACTCTCCTTTACGGGCTCGACCGGCGTGGGCCGACTGCTTGCGGCACAGAGCGCAGCGACGATCAAGAAGCTCTCGCTGGAGCTGGGTGGCAATGCACCGTTCATCGTGTTCGAAGACGCCGACGTTCACGCAGCGGTACAAGGCGCCGTGGCATCCAAATACCGAAACAGTGGCCAAACTTGCGTTTGCACAAACCGCTTTTACGTACACGAGAAGATCTACGACGATTTCGTGAATGGGCTTGTGAAGGCGGTCCGCGATCTTCGAGTTGGTCCTGGCACAGAGCCTGGCGTGGAAGTCGGTCCGCTGATTAACGAAGCAGCGGTGCAGAAGGTGGAGGCGCATATCGAAGATGCGACTGCGAAGGGCGCGATCGTAGCTACAGGGGGGACGCGGCACGCTCTTGGACATGGATTCTTTCAGCCGACTGTGCTTACGGACGTCACGCCTGACATGAAAGTGGCAAAAGAAGAGACTTTTGGTCCGCTCGCGCCGGTCTTTCGGTTCTCCTCGGATGACGAAGTTGTTCGGATGGCCAATGACACAGAGTTTGGCCTCGCCGCGTATTTTTACAGTCGTGATGTCGGTCGGGTATGGCGCATCGCAGATGCATTGGAGTATGGCATGGTCGGCATAAATACAGGCCTAATCTCTAATGAAGTTGCACCGTTCGGCGGTGTGAAGCAGTCGGGGTTGGGAAGAGAGGGTTCGCGATACGGCATCGATGATTATCTAGTCATCAAGTACCTTTGTATTGCCGTGTGAGCTCCCGGAGTGGCGTAGTCCGTAGCAAAATTTTCAACTAGCCAACTGAGTCAGGAAGAAGCATTTGGGGCCCGTTAAATCGCACCTTGTTGCGTACGTTCGACTCGTGCGCCTTAATAGGCCAGTTGGGGTGATGCTACTACTGTGGCCTACGCTCGGAGCGCTTGTCATCGCTGCAGATGGACGCCCTTCGCGGGCGCTTCTGTTCACCTTTATCGCCGGCACGTTCCTCATGCGCTCAGCGGGATGTGCGTTCAATGATTATGCGGATCGAGACTTTGACCGCGGAGTCGAACGCACGCGAGGTCGCCCTGTTACGATCGGTGAGATTGGCCCGATTAGCGCGGTCAGCTGTGCGTTCCTTCTTGTAGCTTTGGCGTCAGCTCTGACATTTTCTCTCAATACTCTCGCACGTACATTGGCAGCTTTAGCACTTGTTTTGGCGGCCGCCTATCCCTTCACGAAACGGTTTTTTCCAATCCCGCAAGCTTTTCTTGGTCTTGTTTACAGTTTGGGAATACCGATGGCGTTCGCTTCAGTGCAAGGTCGGGTACCAGCGATAGGTTGGTGCTTAATGCTCGCCAACGCCTTTTGGGTCGTTGCATTCGATACCGAATACGCAATGGTAGACAGAGACGACGACATGAGCATCGGGATTAAAAGCGCCGCATTGACCTTTGGAGTCTTCGACACTCGAGCGATCAGCTGCTGCTACGCCATAAGTCTTTCCTTATATCTACATGTTGGAAAATCACTTGATTTTGACGGTTGGTATTGGATGGGATGGGCGACGGCGTTGTCATTCGCTGTATACCATGTTTTGCTCATCAGAAAACGAGACCGGACAGGCTGTCTAGCGGCTTTTCACCATAATCAATGGTTGGGCTTCGCATTGTTCGCGGGAGTCGCACTGCATTATTTAGCCGCGAGCACCAATATATAGAACGCGCTGTATCGCCCTTCTCGGTGTTATGTCAAGCTCGAAAAGGTCGTTCGCCGCGTCACGTAACCATAGGGAAGTTACATCCGTGACCACCGAACATCGGCTTAAGGGCTTTCTATTGTCGATTACAGCGTCAATTTGCTTTACGGCTATGGCAGCATACACCTTGTTGCTCAAGCCCCTGACGGTGCTTGAAATTTTCGCATGGCGTGTGGTGTGGACGCTTCCGACGATCCTTGCGGTGTTAGTAGTGCGTGGCGAACTGCGAGATCTTAGGACGCTCATTAAACGCGTAATATGTCCAGGCGTAGGCTTGCCAATAGCTGTGTGTGCACTGCTTAGTTCGATACAACAATGGCTGTTCCTGTGGGCGCCATTGAACGGTCGGGCCTTGGACGTTTCGCAGGGTTATTTTCTCCTTCCAGTTATGATGGTCCTGGTCGGGGTCCTACTGGACCGGGAGGTTCTCAGCCGATTGCAGTGGTGCGCTGTCCTCTGCGCAGTCGGTGGCGTAACCCATGAGTTCCTGTCAACGCTAAGATTCGCGTGGCCGACTTTGATTGTAGCGTTTGGTCTCCCGCCTTACTTTGTTTTAAGGCGACGTATAAAAGCCGACTCTATGAGCCTTTTCTGTGTCGAAACGGGGTTCTTGTTACCGGTCGCTCTCGCGATGATTTGTAAGCGTCATGCGGCTTTACTCCAAACCGATAGAACGCTGCTTTGGGCACTCCTACCCGGCCTTGGGATTATCTCCACTGTAGCAACAGCCACGTATCTTCGCGCCAGCCGGTTGTTACCGTTAGGGTTATTTGGGCTTCTCGGATATCTTGAGCCAGTATTGCTGGTCATAGTGTCAGTTTTAATTATGAAAGAGAGCTTTTCAATCCAGCGTTTGCTCACCTCCGGTCCAGTTGCCCTTTCTGCTGGCCTTGCAGCTGTTAGTGTCCTTCGCGCCCAAAATGCAACATCCGCGGTGCGGTAATAGCCGGTCGAACACCACTAAGGCACCGCTGTGCAAACTCTTCCACATCTTTGGCGCTGCTTGTCCCCCCCACCTTATCCAACACGCAACATCTCTCCCAAACCGCCCGCAATTTTGAGCGTAGTTCGCTGTATTTTCAATCTGAAATCGCAAGACAATCAATTCCGGAGAGTCGAAGAGCGGTCTGCACACGATGTCCTCCCGCGCCGTTTAAGCATCAACAAGGCCAGTTCGCTCTACCTGTTGGTCCAGTTTTATAGAGAGTCGGGACAATACAGGTGTTGCAACCAATAAGTTCTTGCATCAAAGCGTTGCCAAGAGCTCCGAAGCTGCGGATTCAGGATCGTGTCAGTCGTCCTGCTCGATCGCTGACTCGGGGACGTTCCGGAGCGACTCGCTTAGTTTCTCCGCAGCGCCTTTCAGTTCTCGCACTATGTCGTCAGGATCATGAGCCATCAGAAGCCGCTCCTTGAAACCCACTAGGCCGACACCGTACAGAACCCCACCGCCGTCTACAAAGACCGGAGCGCACATTGAGTAGACGCCCGGGTCGTACTCGTCATCATTAATCGCATACCCAGTGTTTCGTACGCCCTCCAGGATCGCCCGCATCTTCGACGGATCAGTGACCGTGTTTGGCCGATACCGTGAAAGTGGGACGGAAAGGAAACGCTCAACAACCTCGGGATCCTGGTAGGCAACGATGGCTTTCGCTGACGCCGTGCCATTTAGCGGAAAGTCGTTCCCAGGATAAACATACGAACGCGCAGGATCGTTTGGCAGGATTGTGACTGCCGGTCTGAGTTCGAAGTCGACAAGCCTTACAAGAAAGACTACTTCGCGGAATCGATCTGCGACAGGTTGCAAAAAAGGTGTCGATATCTGGCGTAAGGCTTCATTTGTAAGTGATGCCTGAAAAATACGCACGAGCCGTGCACCGAGACGATACCGTGACCTTCCGCGCTTGCCGGTGATAAACCCAGCGTCCAGAAGACTATTAACAAGGCGATGCGTCGAGGGCATCGGCATACCAGTACGCGACGAAATCTGCGCTAGCGCCAAGCCGTCGGGCGACGCGCTAATTGCCTCGAGCACTTGAGCGATCCGCTCCAACCGCGGAGTCTTGTCTGTCTTGTTGTCTAGCGTTTCCGTCAATTGATCATCCATCTTCCTGTCCTTGATTTGTTGCGGTTGCACGTACTTCGATTTGCGCCCTGGCAACCATGCGTTCTTTCGCAGGTATCTTACCTACTTCCGCAAAACGGAACAATCGTGATCACCCGATCGTCGCGCTGCAACAAAAGCGTTCGCACCTCATGCCGGTACTCGAGACGCCCAGAGGCGACAGCCGGCATGCTTTCTAAGTCCAGCCGAAGTTCTCCAGACCTGACGGGTAGGGGTTTTTGACACGTTGACAATTCGTGCGGAGGCTTGGAAGATTCCGTTTGAGCAAATGAACTTTCGAAAACCGGAACTTACGACGATCACTTGGAGAACCAGAATGAGCCACCAGCCATGTCCCCGCTGGGCGACGGTTACCGCTGCAGCCTTTATGCTCTGCGCCGTTTCGTCAGCTTTGGCGCAAAACTCGATCACGGTGGTTTCTTGGGGAGGTGGTTACACTGAGAACCAGAGCAAAGCGTTCTATCAGCCGTTCACGAAGGCAACTAATATCGTCGTGAAGTCTCAAGACTACAATGGCGGATTGAGCGAAGTACGGGCGCAAGAGCAGTCGGGGCGCGTAGTCTGGGATGCGCTAATTGGGGACCTGGACCAAGCGAAGCGAGGATGCGAAGAGGGTCTGCTCGAGAAAATCGATCCTGCAATATTGCCTTCCGCCGCGGACGGCACTCCGGCGAGCAAAGATTTCTTGCCGGGCACGTTGACTGAGTGCGGCGTAGGAGAAGCGACGATAGGGTACGTTCTCGCATACAACACGCAGAACGGCAGAGCGCCCGCGAGCATCAAGGACTTTTTCGACCTGAAGAACTTTCCGGGCAAGCGAGGGTTGCGCAAGTCGCCAGAAGTAGCACTGGAATGGGCCCTGCTTGCTGACGGTGTCGCACCGTCCGAAGTGTATAAGCAACTCAGTACTCCTGAAGGTGTCAACCGCGCATTTAATAAGCTGGACACGATCAAGAAAAACGTTGTTTGGTGGGACGCCGGCGCACAGCCGCTGCAGTTGCTGGCTTCGAAGGAAGTAGCAATGACATCAGCCTACTCCGGTCGGATCTACGTTGCGCAGACCCAAGGATCTCCGTTCAAAATTAGTTGGAATGGCCAGATTTGGACGACCGACGTGTGGATGATTCCGAAAGGTGCTCCGCACATGAAAGACGCGCTCGAATTCGTGAAGTTCGTCAGCCGTCCAGAGCAGCAAGCAATGCTCACAAGTCTCGCGTCCTACGGAACAGTGCGCAAATCCGCAGAGGCACTGGTTAAAACCCCGAGGGGCCAGAAACTCGACGTATTGTCTGCGACCCCCACGTACGGTCCAAATCGCGCGCAAGGCATTCAGCGCGATTTCGATTTCTGGGTCGACAACGAAGATTCACTGACGCAGCGATTCAATCAGTGGTTATTAGCCGACTGACCGTCATCGATTAGCCGTGGCTAGCGAGAGCCTCGGCTCTGCTTCAAGTGCGGACAGGAGAAAAAATGAAGTCGATTGTTGAATTCAGGAGTGTCCAGAAAACGTACGACGGGCGAGCCATGATCGTGCGAAATCTCGATTTGGCAGTAGCGCAGGGGGAATTCCTCACGCTTCTGGGGCCGTCGGGTTCCGGAAAAACGACAACTTTAATGATGCTTGCGGGATTCGAGACACCCACGCGCGGCGAAATTATCTTTGACGGTCGGCAAGTCACGACGACGCCCGCACATAAACGTGGAATCGGTGTGGTCTTCCAGAGTTACGCTCTCTTTCCACACATGACCGTGGCGGAGAACCTCGCGTACCCGCTTCGGGTACGCAAACTAGCAAGACAAGAAATCGGCGATCGCGTAAAACGCGCGATCGACATGGTCAAGCTCAATGGGTTCGAACATCGCATGCCGGCGCAACTCTCGGGAGGGCAACGTCAGCGCGTTGCATTGGCAAGGGCAATCGTGTTCGAGCCAAAATTGGTTTTGATGGACGAACCGCTTGGCGCGCTCGACAAGCAATTGCGCGAACACATGCAGTATGAAATCAAACAATTGCATGAGCGCTTAGGCGTAACGATTGTTTATGTCACGCACGACCAGGGCGAGGCGTTGACCATGTCAGATCGAGTCGCGATCTTCAACGAAGGGGTCATACAACAGGTTGCTCCTCCGCGCGAGCTATATGAACGACCGAACAACGCGTTCGTAGCATCGTTCATCGGCGAAAACAACAAATTGACAGGAGCGTTGGTAGGGGCCTCCGAACGAGACTGGACGATCAATGTAAGTGGCCTCGGATCCGTCTTTGCCAAGAAGCAATCAATATCGTTCCAGAGTGGTCAGTCGCTTAGTCTCTCTGTCCGACCGGAGCGCCTGGCTTTTGGCGAGGAAGCGGCTGCTTGTGACAATTCATTTGTCTGCGAAATTCTCGACAGCATCTATCAGGGAGATCACATTCGCTTGAAATTGCGTGCACCCTCAAACGACGTGCTTTTTGCGAAAGTGCTAAACAAGCGGGCGACGCAGCATTTCGATATCGGCTCAACCATCATGACAGGATTCCAAGCAGAAGATTGCTCGGCGTTCACTCATCGTCAGGCGTCCTAGGATCCGAAAATGTCAACAGTGAATACCGCTCCGCTTCCCGAGCGTATGAAACCAACATTCGAGGCGAAAAAGGCGGAACGCGCAGCGCGGCTCAAAGCACTACTGTTCGTTCTCCCGCTTCTCCTATTTCTTGTCGTGCTGTTTGTGCTTCCGATTGCGGAGATGCTGGCGCGGTCCGTTGACAATCGATTAGTTGCGAACGCTTTCGCTCGCACCCACATGGCTTTAGAAGACTGGGACTACAAAGGCGTTCCAGGCAATGAAGCCTGCAATGCGGTTTTAGCTGACCTACGCGATGCCCGAGTTGGGGAGACTTTGGGATCCGCGGTGCGCGTTCTTGGATATAGTTTTCCAGGTGCGAATAGCCTCTTGATGAAAACCGCACGTCGCGCGGGCGTTGCGATGGAAAACGCCAACTGCATGGAAGGCCTCGCCAGCATCGACTCACAGTGGGCGCAGCCCGGAGTGTGGTCGGCACTTAAGTCCAACTCCAGCCCGATCACCTCTGAAAATCTATTAAACGCCTTCGACTTGCGACACAGTATAGAAGGCGGTATTGAGAGGCAGCCGTCGGATCAGCGGTTGTACCTTCAATTGTATGCCAGAACAGCAGAAGTAAGCTTGTCTGTAACGCTCATCTCGCTGGTGTTTGCCTTTCCACTTGCTCACCTCATCGCTACCGTTTCGAGCAAGACGAGTGGCTACTTGTTGACCTTGGTGCTAGTTCCGTTTTGGACATCACTATTGGTTCGCACAACCGCTTGGCTCGTGATTTTGCAACGGGAAGGGCCTTTACTGGATCTTCTTGTCTGGCTTCATCTCGTCGATGGAACAGACCGTCCACAGTTGGCATACACAACCTTCGCTTCCCTGATCGCTATGACGCACATCATGCTTCCTGTGATGGTGCTGTCACTCTACAGTGTGATGAAGGGCCTCTCAAAGGACTACGTAAGAGCGTCCTTGTCGTTGGGCGCAGGACCAGTCAAGACGTTTTGTAACGTGTACATTCCACAAGTAATGCCCGGAATTGCCACTGGTTGCGCTTTGGTGTTTATATCGACACTTGGCTTTTATGTTACGCCAGCACTTGTTGGCGGCAGTCAAGGCCAAATGGTCGGAAACATGATTGCTTTCCACATGCAGAGTTCACTCAATTGGGGCCTGGCTGCGTCGCTGTCGACGGCACTGCTAGTAGCCGTCATCTTAGTCATTGTCGTGTTCAATCGCGTTGTGGGGCTAAACAAACTGGGGTTGGCGAAATGAGTCGATTTCTCTACATCACAGTATGCACGGCCGTACTGCTTTTTTTGTTATTGCCTCTATTGGTCATCATTCCTCTCTCGTTCAGCTCGGGTTCTTACCTGACATTGACACAAGAAATGATCCGTTTTGAACCGAACGCCTATTCCTTAAAGTGGTACCAGGAATTTTTCGCATCGGAAACATGGCATCGTGCTGTGGCGAATACGATGATTGTTGGGATATCGACTACCGTGCTCTCTTCGAGCCTTGGGACCGCGGCGGCGATTGGTCTTGCAGACAACAACCTGCCGCTCCGGGGACCAATCCTCGGAGTGCTTGTATCACCGATGATCATCCCAGTGGTGGTTACGTCAGCCGGCTTGTACTTCGCATTTTCGACGTACGGGATAACTCAGAGCTTATTGGGTTTGGTTCTAGCACATTCAGTTCTTGCGGTTCCAATGGTAGTCCTGACGGTGTCGGCAACGCTGGTAAATTTTGATAGGGATCTGATTAAGGCCTCTCATAGCCTTTCGGCCTCGCCAGTGACGACATTCTGGCGTGTCACCCTCCCGTTGATTCTTCCGGGTGTTGTTTCCGGCGCAGTCTTCGCGTTCGCAACTTCGCTCGATGAAGTCGTAGCGACGCTGTTTCTCGCGGGCGTCGACCAAAGGACGATTCCGTTGCAGATGTGGAGTGGTATTCGCGAGCAACTGAGTCCAACCATCCTAGCGGCGGCGACGATGCTAACGGTCTTATCGATCGCGCTTTTATTTACTGTGCAATCGTTGAAAGAGCGTTCAGCCAAACGCATGCACGCTGCCTTTTGAAGTCGAACATTATCCTCCAAAACAATTATGCAGATCATTGCGGAGATTCAGGCAGCTAATAGCGAGATAGAGGGGCTGCGGCATTCCATACATGCGCACCCTGAGCTGAGTTTTGAGGAGGCAAAAACGGCCGAACTTGTAGCTCGAAAGCTAAGCGAATGGGGCATTGAGACACACCGCGGCGTCGGCAAGACGGGTGTTGTAGGTGTTCTAAAGCGCGGACGTGGTTCACGCTCGATCGGTCTACGCGCAGATATGGATGCCTTGCCGGTCAATGAACTGAACGGGTTCGAACATCGCTCGCGAGTTCCCGGGAAGATGCATGCGTGCGGCCACGATGGACACACTGCAATGCTTCTCGGCGCCGCGCGATATCTTGCGTTACACGCATCGTTTGACGGCACCGTTGTCTTCGTATTTCAACCTGCCGAAGAAAACGGTGGTGGGGCTCAGTCGATGCTCGACGATGGATTGTTTTCGCGGTTTCCGGTGGACGCGATCTTCGGGATTCACAACTGGCCAGGGATTCCGGTCGGACGCTTCGGCGTAAGACGAGGACCCATCATGGCTTCGACAAACGAATTTCGGATCGAGATCGAAGGTGTTGGGTGTCATGCAGCCCTACCTCACGAAGGTCGCGATCCATTGATAGCCGCTGTGCTGGTCGCGAACGGCTTGCAGACTATCGTTTCGCGTAACAAAAAGCCGGTGGACACTGCAGTCTTGTCAGTTACTCAGATTCACGCCGGCGACGCCAGTAATGTCGTGCCGGGAAAGGCGTGGCTCGGGGGGACAGTGCGTACTTTTACGACCGACACGCTAAATATGATTGAGGCACGCTTGCGGCATATTGCGCACAGTACGGCTAAAGCTCACGGCTGCAAAGTCACGGTGCATTTTCTTCGCGAGTGCCCACCCACCGTCAACACCCGCGCCGAGGCTGAATTTGCCTCGACGGTCATGGCGGAAGTTGTCGGCAGTGAAAATGTTGATACCGACATAGAACCAACGATGGGCGCGGACGACTTTGCAGTGTTGTTGGGAGCGAGGCCCGGGTGTTATGCATTCCTTGGCAATGGCGATGGCACACATCGCGCGACGGGTCATGGCTCCGGCCCCTGCATGCTGCATAACCCGAGCTACGACTTTAACGACGAGTTGCTGCCGATTGGGGCGACGTGCTGGGTTCAACTGACTCTTCGGTTTCTTGGTCAAAAATCAACAAACACTAACTTATGAACGAACAAAAGCCTTGTGGCTCCGCGCTGATCGAATTGCTCGCCGACTACGGAATCGACACGGTGTTTGGCATTCCAGGAGTGCATACCCTGGCTTTCTTCAAATCGGTCGAGACCACCGGGATCCGGCATATTGGCGCACGACACGAACAGGGGGCTGGATTCATGGCCGATGGATACGCGCGCGCAAGTGGCCGGCCGGGCGTCTGCTTACTTATCAGCGGTCCAGGGGTTACAAACGCCGCAACGCCGATCGGCCAGGCTTATTCTGATTCGGTGCCAATGCTCGTCATCACGAGCGCGATAGCACTGGCAGAGATGGGTCTAGGCCGGGGCATGTTGCACGAGATCTCGGACCAGCGCGCCACCACCGCTCCGTTGACATCGCTCAGTGTGATGGCGTTTACCTCGGCACAGGTTCCAGAACACATGGCGCATGCTATGGCGCTTTTCGCGACCTGTCGGCCTCGTCCCGTGCACGTTTCCGTACCGCTAGATGTGCTTGACATGCCGGCCGCGAAATTTAATGCTCGCCCGAACTTGCCCGCGGCTCCATCGCCAGATATGGCGATGATCAAACGGGCGGCGACACTGCTGGCAACGGCTCGGCGTCCGCTTTTACTGCTCGGAGGCGGAGCTACTGGCGCCAGCGCAGCGTTAATCAAACTTGCGGAGCGACTGAATGCTCCCGTTGTGACTACTGTCGCCGGAAAAGGCATCGTTCCTGAGTCGCATCCGTTGTCGTTAGGTTCGACGTTGCAGCGTCCGCTGACGAGGGCACTGATCGAGCAAGAAGCCGATGTTGTGTTGGCGGTCGGCACCGAAATCTCCGAGCCGGATTTGTACGTGACAGCTGATTCTGAAGCGGGAGCAACTCAGTCCGATCAGTCGCAGACGAGCGCCGCCGGTACCTCGCGACTGCACCTGCGCGGACAACTGGTGCGTATTGACATCGACCCGGCGACTACTGTCCGCGACTATGTACCGGCGATTGCAATTGCTGCGGACGCTCAGGCAAGTGCGTCAGCGTTACTTGATGAGCTGAGTGCTTACGCAAAGATTGCTGCCGCGTGGGACACCAATTTCGAAGAGATGCGCTCAAGGATCCGCGCGCAGCTTTCCCCTCTCGAACGGCAGCACGTTCTCGTACTCGACGCAATCCGCCGGGCGCTGCCGCGAGACGCGCTGCTCTATGCAGACATGACGCAAATCGCGTACACCGGCTGCGTGTTCTTTCCCGTTGAGGTACCGCGCAGTTGGCATTTTCCTCTTGGCTACGGCACGCTCGGTTACGCTGTTCCAGCCGCAATTGGTGGCGCGTTGGCCTGTCCGGGGCGGCCCTGCGTGGCGCTGGTAGGAGATGGGGGGCTGCTATTCACTTTGCAGGAAATTGCTACTGCGGTCGAACAGCGCTTACCGCTAGTGATCGTCCTATGGGACAACGACGGACTTGGGGAAATCGCGGATTTCATGCGAGCGCGACAGATACCGGAAATCAGCGTGCGGCCGATCAACCCTGATTTCATCGCCCTTGCCAAAGCATTTGGCTGCCGCGCGGCCGAGCCCGAGTCGCTCAAGGAGATTCAGGTTGCGATCCGCGAAGCGATGGATGCAGACGGGCCAACGTTGGTCCGGATCCGCCAAGACGCTAAATATCTCACCGAGCAGCTGTGAGTGGTGATCGCAACATATTTCGCTAAACGTTGTGCTGAGGACTTTGCATGCAAACGGAATTTGGTCGACGCGATGATTTCGCACCCTATAACGATCAAGCATTTATTGATGGTAGGCTTCTCGCGCTCGGCCGTGACGGAGCTCGACCTATCATCGACCCTGCGACTGAAGCAGTCATAGGCAGCACCGGACAAACGCCGCCGTCTATGATCGAGGACGCCGTGCGGATCGCAAATCGGGCGCAATTGAGTTGGGTAGCCACTAGCGTGGACGAGCGCGCTCGTGTCCTTCACGCGGTCGCCAGTGCCATCAGAGATAATGCAGAGTCGATCGCGCGGCTGATCACACTCGAAATGGGCAAACCGCTCAAAGAAAGTCTCGAAGAACTGGCAGCAACGGCTCCGGTCTTTGATTACTTTGCCGAATTGGCGCGTCACGATCAGGGTCGCGTCATCGGACCAAGCGTTTCGGCGCAACTGCATTTCGTGACCATGCAGGCCATGGGCGTCAGCGTGCATATTGTTCCATACAATTACCCGATCCAGCTGCTCGCATGGGGCGTCGCGGCGTCGTTGGCGGCCGGAAACGCGACGGTGATTAAGCCCTCGGAATTCACCACCGCTTCGACCCTCCGTTTTGCAGAAATCCTCCGCGCACTTCCAACCGGACTTCTGCAAGTGTTGCCAGGTGGCGCCGAAGTAGGTCAACGTCTTGTAAGTCACCCGGATACGCATGTCGTCGCGTTCACCGGCAGCGTGGCAGCGGGAAAGGCAGTAGCAGCCGCATGTGCTGCACAATTTAAACGTTGCACGATCGAAGCCTCAGGCAGTGATCCTTTCATCGTGATGCCATCGGCAGAACTATCGTCAGCGATCGAGGCTGCGACTCTAGCGGCTTTTGCAAATTGCGGCCAAGTTTGCACTGCCGCTGAGCGCTTCTATGTACATGAAAGCGTGTTCGACGGGTTCGTCGGTGGTCTTGTCGAAATGCTATCAACCCTGAGTATCGGGGCCGGCATCGACGGTACCCACCTTGGACCGCTGGTGAGCGCGGCGGCACGTGAGCGTCATGAGCGATTGATACAAGAAGCGGTCAGCCAAGGTGCACGACTAGCGTATGGCGGCAAACGTCCGGCTGGGCTTACACGGGGCTGGTTTGTCGAGCCAACCGTACTGGTCGATTGCCAACCGCACATGGATCTGTTCACCGAAGAAGCGTTCTCGCCGCTGGCACCGATTGTAAAGGTGCGCTCATTCGACGAAGCAATTTGCTTGGCCAATGCGTCGTCCTTCGGTTTGGGGGCGACCGTTTTTACCGAAGACATCAACGAAGCATTGGCTGCGTCCGAACAGTTGCAATGCGGGATCGTGTCCGTTAACGCTGCTGCAACAGATAATCCTGCGGCGCCGTTCGGAGGGCGAAAACTTTCCGGGACAGGTGCTCAGCTTGGACCTCAAGGCCTGGACGCATTTCGTGTTGCCAAGCAAACCATGATTACTCGTCGCATGAACGGTGGGAGGAGTTAAAGTGCATCTGAGTTCTTTGACGAATCGTATAAGCGGACGCGGCGCGGCCGGCTGGGCGGTAAGCGATCTAGCGGAGAGTATGATCGCCCGGGGCGAAGATGTGATTGCTTTGACACTCGGCGACCCCGATTTTGACACGCCGGAGGTGATCACCGATGCAGCAATTGGTGCGCTTCGCAATGGTCGCACACACTACGCCGCAATTTGCGGGATCGCTCCGTTGCGCTCCAGCGTTGCAGTCGCACAATCACGACTCGACGGCCTGCCGTGGTGCGCCGACAATGTGGTGATTTTCCCGGGGGCGCAGAGCGCGCTGTTCTCCGTCATGTTGTGCATCGGCGATGTCGGGAAGAAAGTGATCGTATTCGATCCAATGTATGCCACATACTCCGCGGTCGTCGGCGCGTCTGGCGCCGAGAAGGTAACTGTGCCGATCAAGCTAGCTTTTGATGGGTCGACCCGTGCCACAATCGATTTCGATGCGCTGGAACACGCAGTAGAACCGGATGTGGTTGCGATTCTGCTGAACGCTCCGAACAATCCTGGAGGCTTCGTTTTTGACAACGCGACACTTCAACGCCTTGCCGAAATTTGCGTTAAGCACGACCTATGGCTCATAAGCGATGAGGTGTATCGCGATCTGACGTTTGACGGTCGCTTCGAGTCAATCTCCGCGCTCCCAGGCATGGCAGAGCGCACGATTATCGTTAACAGTCTGTCGAAGTCACACGCGATGACCGGTTGGAGAATAGGCTGGGCTATCGCTCCCGCAAGCCTTGTTGAGCACCTCGGGCGTCTCGCCCAATGCTCACTGTTCGGCTCACCAACCTTTATTCAGGACGCCGGGGTAGTCGCACTTGAGCAATGCAATCGTTACGTCGCAGTGCATCGCGAACGTTTCGCACGGCGGCGTGACCTCCTTCTAGCCGAGCTTTCTAAGTCAGAAAGTCTTCGGATCTCGCCGCCAGGGGGGGGGATGTTCGTGCTAGTTGACGTTAGACGAACCGGCCTTAGCGGCGAAGCCTTCGCACAAATGGCCTTACAGGAGGCAAGCGTTGCCGTCGTCCCGGGAATGGCGTTCAGTGAGCACGAGGACTGGTTTGTCCGGGTGAGTTTTGCTGGAAACGAGTCCCGCCTAAGTGAAGGCGCCAGAAGACTCGTGCGCTTCGCGGATCGGACTGCATCAAGAAAAATCAACTCCTCTAACTAGACTTCGTAAGCCGCGACGCTCCACTTCGATACCGCAAGTCCGTGACCGACGTTCCAGAGACGCCGGTCACGGCGTTGCTCGCCCCTCACTTTTGCAACGATTGCTACCGGCAGACCAAGGCGGATTCTTACGGACCGCCGTCTAGGCGTTTTTAGTGATTGACACCGGCCATATGGTCATTGAATATTCCGTCGCGGTGAACTATGTTTCGAAATTCGGAATTTACAAGTGTTTGGTAAAAATTTTCACGGAGATTGTATGAAAAGAACATTCGTCACACTTGTCTTGGCTGTCACCGCAATAGGCGCAACTGCTCAAGGATCATCCACGATTCGGTTCGGTGTCGATCCGGGATACGCACCGTTCGAATCGAAGTCGCCCGATGGAAAGTTAGTCGGTTTCGATATCGACCTCGGTGACGAGATCTGTCGTCGACTACGCGCGAAGTGTGCATGGGTCGAAAATGACTTCGACGCGATGATCCCCGCGCTGAAGGCAAAAAAATTTGACGGGATCCTTTCGTCAATGACCGTCACCCCGCAACGCGCTGAGCAAGTTGGGTTCTCCAACAAACTCTTTGAATCGTCTACGCGTTTGATCGCAAAGCAGGGCGTGAATCTTCAGCCGACGGCGGAGTCGCTCAAGGGCAAAACCGTCGGCGTGCAACAAGGCACCATCCAAGAGACTTTCGCTAAGAATGAACTTGCGCCAAAAGGCGTTCAGATCATGACGTATCAAAATCAAGATCTCGTCTACGCTGATTTGATCACTGGCCGCCTAGATGCATCGTTACAAGATCAGGTACAAGGCGACATCGGCTTTCTTCGAACGCCCCGCGGCGTCGGGTTCAGCTTTTCAGGGTCGCCAATCTCTGCGGGACCGACCGCAATTGGCATGCGTAAAGAAGACACCGCGCTTAAGGAGAAGATTAACGGTGCGATTACTGCCATGGTCACCGACGGTACTTACGCGAAAATTGAACGGAAGTACTTCAGCTACGACGTCTACGGAAAATGATCGCTAGGCCCGATAGAAAAGCGTGCTGTCACGAATAACGCTGCGGAGATATTGACATGAATTTGCAAGGGTTCGGACCATTGATATGGCAGGGCACGCTCGCGACAATCCAACTAGCGCTGCTATCGCTTGCTGGTTCGCTGCTTCTCGGGCTCATAGGCGCAGCTGCGAAGCTCTCTTTGAACCGCGCGCTGGCGATGCTCGGCACTGCTTATACCACCTTGGTGCGCGCGGTACCCGATCTGGTCTTGATGCTACTGCTCTTCTACGGCATCCAGATCGCCCTCAACGAATTCACTGAAGTGTTAGGCGTCAGTCAGATCGATATCGATCCGTTCTTCGCGGGTGTTTTGACGCTCGGCTTCATTTATGGCGCTTACTTCACCGAAACGTTTCGAGGCGCATTCCTTGCCGTGCCGCGTGGTCAGATCGAGGCCGGTCTCGCATTCGGAATGAATGGCTGGCAGGTGTTCTATCGAATCCTTTTCCCACAGATGATGCGCTTCGCTTTACCTGGCATTGGCAATAACTGGCAGGTCCTAGTGAAGGCTACGGCGTTGGTTTCGATCATTGGTCTGGCAGACGTCGTTAAAGCCTCACAAGATGCCGGCAAGAGCACACTCGATTATTTCTTTTTCACAATGATAGCCGGCGCGATCTATCTAGCAATTACAACGATTTCGAGCATTGTTCTTCATAGGCTCGAAAAACGTTACTCTGTTGGCGTACGAGGGTTGTCATCATGATTGGTATTCTGACGCAATTCTGGCAAAGCTATCTATACACAGACGGCTACCGTTTCACCGGACTGGTAATCACTCTTTGGCTTTTAGTTGTTTCAATTGTACTGGGGTTTTGTCTGGCAGTCCCACTTGCGGTGATGCGGGCGTCGTCCCATCGCAGCCTTTCTCGGCTTGTCTGGGTATACACATACGTATTTCGGGGAACGCCGCTATACGTGCAGTTGCTCATGTGCTATACGGGGATATACAGCCTGCATGTCGTCCACGATCATGCCCTGTTGAACGCGTTTTTTCGTGATGCAATGAACTGTACGTTACTCGCCTTCGTATTGAACGAGTGCGCGTATGCAACTGAGATATTTGCTGGCGCGATCAAGGCGGCGCCGGCCGGCGAAGTCGAAGCTGGACTTGCATACGGAATGTCTAAAGCAACTCTATATCGCCGCATCATTCTGCCGCTGGCGCTTCGCCGCTCACTTCCTAGTTATAGCAACGAAGTCATCCTGATGTTGCATGCAACTACTCTCGCATTCACCGCAACGGTGCCCGATATTCTGAAGATCACGCGCGATGTAAATTCGGCCACGTATCAATCGTTTCAAGCATATGGAATTGCGGCCGCGCTCTACGGCGTAATCGTCTTTGCTCTAATCTGGATTTTCAGAAAGCTTGAGGCCCGCTGGCTAGCTTTCGCAAGGCCGCAGCCGTCCGTTAACGTGCCAAGGAAAATGGAAAATGTACAAGCTTATCGTTGAAGACTTGCATAAGAAGTACGGCGATCACGAGGTTCTTAAGGGCGTCTCAGTAAAAGCGAAGGCCGGCGATGTCATCAGCATCATCGGGTCAAGTGGATCGGGAAAGAGTACGTTTCTACGCTGCATCAATTTTCTCGAAACGCCCAGTGCCGGGCGAATCACTATTGGCGCCGAAGAATTGCGCACGCTATCCGATCACCGCGGGGCGCTCAGAGCCGCTGACCCGAAGCAGCTGCAAAAGATGCGCACAAAGCTTGCCATGGTGTTCCAACATTTCAACCTTTGGGGACACATGACTGTGATGGAGAATGTTATTGAAGCGCCGGTGTGTGCGCTCGGGCTTAGCAAGGATGAGGCTCGTGCGCGCGCGCGAAAATATTTAGAAAAAGTTGGTCTCCCGTCACGCGTCGAAAATATGTATCCCGCGCATCTTTCTGGAGGTCAGCAACAACGCGTTGCTATTGCCCGGGCTCTCGCGATGGAGCCGGAAGTAATGTTGTTCGACGAGCCAACTTCGGCCCTTGATCCAGAGCTCGTTGGTGAGGTGCTGAAGTCAATGCAGGCGCTGGCGGACGAAGGTCGCACGATGATCGTCGTCACACATGAGATGGAGTTCGCGCGAAATGTATCAAGTCATGTGATCTTCTTGCATCACGGACGCATAGAAGAGGAGGGCGCCCCGGGGGAAATATTGCTTCAACCTAAGAGCGAACGACTTCAGAAATTTCTTTCCAGGCACCTTCAATAGCGTCAAATCTTGCTATCTCTCATCCTTTCATATTCGACGAACGCACAAGGAATAGGCACATGAAGACGAGCCATTTGGTCATCACTTTCGGGTTGCTGGCTGGCATGCTCACGTCAGCTAACGCGAAGGATTCGGGTCAATTGCGATTCGGTGTCGACGCCACTTATCCGCCTTATGAGTCGAAAGCCGCGGACGGACACCTCGTCGGATTCGATATCGATTTGGGTAACGAGATCTGCAAACGATTGATGGTGCAATGTGTATGGGTCGAGAGTGAATTTTCTGGGATGATTCCCGCGCTGAAAGCAAAAAAATTTGACGCTGTTCTGTCATCCATGTCCATCACCCCACAACGGGCTGAGCAGATTGCCTTCACTGACAAGTTGTACAGCACGTCCTCGCGCCTGATCGCGCGCAAAGGCGCACCGATCTTGCCAACGCCCGAAGCACTGGTGGGCAAGTCAATCGGGGTTGAACAGGGCACGGTGCAGGAAACCTATGCAAAGAAATATTGGCAACCGAAGGGCGCGACCGTGGTGTCGTATCAAACGCAAGATCAAGTCTATGCTGATTTGGTCTCGGGACGCCTTGACGCTTCCCTGCAATATGTCATTCAAGCACAGATTGGCTTTCTCGGTACGGCCCGCGGTGCAGGTTTTGAGTTTGCCGGCCCGACCCTTGTCGACGCTCAAATACTTGGCAATGGTTCCGGAATTGGCCTGCGCAAGGATGACGAGGATCTCAAGTCCAAGATCAATAAAGCTATCGCCGAAATGTTAAAAGATGGTACCTACCGGTCTATTGAGAAGAAGTATTTCAACGTCGATGTCTACGGTAGTTGATCGCTTTTTCCGGAGAAGAAACGTCTATGCCGCTCGATAGATTTGATGCTGCGATTCGCGAATTAAAGAGCATGTTTGGGGATGCGTTGCAAACCGGAGTCAGCTTGCGGGAAATACACGGGCGCGACGAGGGCGATTGCGATGCCACGCCTCCCGACTGCGTTCTTTTTGCAGAAAGCTGCCAGGATATCTCTTCGGCGATCAGCGTATGCGCTTCATATCGAATGCCGATTATTGCGTTTGGTGCGGGCTCAGGGCAGGAAGGAGGAGTGACTGCTCCATTTGGTGGCCTCTCTATTGATACTTCTCGCTTGAACCGGATTGTGGCAATCAACATTGATGACCAAGATTGCTGGGTCGAGAGCGGCGTGACGCGGTTGCAGCTGGACGACGCACTTCGCGGAAGCGGCTTGCTTTTTCCAGTTGATCCGGGAGCTGACGCATCGATCGGCGGCATGGCCGCAACCGGTGCGGCGGGGACGACAACACCCCGGTACGGTAGCATGCATCAAAACGTCCTTGGACTTGAGGTTGTCATGGCGGATGGCACCATCGTTACGATGGGTAACCGCGCACGAAAGTCATCGGCGGGCTATGACCTCACCCATCTATTCGTTGGCAGCGAAGGAACGCTAGGGGTGATCACTAAGGTTTGTCTCCGGCTCCATCCACATCCGGAGGCTGCATTGGCGGTGCAAGCGAGTTTTCCAGATGTCGATGCCGCAGTACACGCGGTGGTTACTATCCTCGCTTCGGGCGTGCCGCTGTCACGAGCAGAAATGATGGATGCGCGAGTTATAAAGGGGTTACGTTTAGCGGGACTGACGACACGTCCTGAACAGCCGCTTTTGCTTTTGGAAGTTCAGGGATCAGCTGCGAGCATAGCTGATACCATAGAGACAATGACCGAAGCGTGTAGTGAGCAAGGAGCGGTATTGGTGGAAGTTGCTCGTAAGACAGAAGAGATGTCTCGTCTCTGGGCACTGCGTCACGCCACCTCTGATGCTGAGAAGCGACTCAGGCCCGGGGCACGGGTGATGGTGACTGACGTCGCGGTACCCGTTTCTTCACTTCCGGACATAGTAGCCGCAGCGGATGAAAAGGTTGCAGATGCGAACTTATGCGTAGCGCTCAGTGGACATGTTGCTGACGGCAACGTTCATTATGCGATCCTTCTCGACCCAAGCGATGCTGCCGAGTGCGACAGGGCACACGCGTTTAAACAATGGCTCGCGGAGTATGCAGTTTCGTTGGGCGGCACGATTTCTGGCGAGCACGGGATCGGCGTAGGTAAGCGGGAATTAATGAAGATGGCGCATGGACCGGCTTTGGATGTAATGAGGAAGATCAAAGATGCGCTCGATCCACTGAATCTTCTAAATCCGGGCAAGGTGCTTCCGTCTCGGAACTGCGACGTCCTTCACCAAACGCTTCCTCACTGATTATGCTTAAGCTCCTGGGAGCTGAGGGACCTTACGTCATGAAGTTCGACAAAGAGGCACCAAAAGCAACCGACGATCTATATAGGCCCGCCTGGCGGACCTATGTCGACTTGATCGTCGCTTTCTTTGCAGGTGTGGCGCTTATTATCGGGGCAATCGGATTGGCGTTCCGCTGGTTTCCCATCTGACGCCCTGCATCTCCGGCACGCGCCATAGCTATTACGGTTCGTCCGAACAGCGGTTCACGCGCTGGCCGGGTACGACGCGTTAGCCGCGGTATGGTCTCTACGTCGAAGTGCGTCGGCAAGGTGATAGCGTCGCTAACCACAAGGAGACGAAGCACGTCATGCTGCGGCAGAGGCGCTCCCTAGCACTACATGAGTAGACGTAATCTTGATAATACGAGTTATCAGGTGAGCGCTTTCGCATGCGAAAACGCCGCGCATGTAGGATCGGCGCTGACACAGGTTCAAAGCGGTCACGGTGGTAATGGGGCCACTGACTAAAGGTTCCACGCTGGAAGCCGTTAAGCCCAGATGAACTTGTCCACCTGAGAAAATCAATGCACCTGAAGTTGCTTGCGTCGGCGCTTGTCACCTCCGTCTTAGCCACTGGCGCGTTCGCGCAAACGGGCCCGGCCCCGGTTCCTCTTCTGCAGGCGGTGTCGCCGGACCTCTATCCGAAGCTGCCGATCGACCAGCGTCAGTTCTATGTTGCGGGCGCACTTGACTACGATCGGGTCTTCTTCGAGCAGACCGAGCCACTTTTTGCCGCCTGTCTGAAAGACATGACGATCGCGCGGGTCACCGAGATCGTTGATCGGGGCGTCATCACGCTCGAGCCTTTGCTGCGGTCGAGTATGCCGATCGCTGTGCACAACGCCTTGTTGATGGACTGTGATCGCCGTGGCTTCAAATCCTCCTGACTCATCCCTTGTTCCTACGACCGCTGCCGAGGTGCAATCTTCGCGCCCCACGCATTTTCTGCGGCTGGTTGAACTCGGAACACTCGGCACCGCAACTGCCGCCTTCGCGATAGTTTTAGCGCTCGCCAGCCGCGACTCACTCGACACGAGTCTTCAGATGGCCTTCGCCTGCGCGTTTGTGGCTGCGCCTACCGCACTCGCTGGTTTCATCTGTCGTGACGTCATTCTCGACCCTGCGCTTGCTCCCACGATGGAGCGGCTACGGGCCATCCTGATTGGCGGTGTCTACTTTGCGCTCTTGCTACTCGGCGGTGCGCTTTGGCAGATCATGTCTCATGCGATCCTCCCCTTGGTCGGGCAGATCGGGGTCATGGCCGGCTTGCTATGGCTGCTCGCCGTATTCATGCTTGCCTTTCATGCCCTCGATCGCCACCGATCGGCTACGTAACTTTGCTTCGTTTGACACTCATGACGTCCTTGCTTTCGTGCAGAATGCAGCCCAGAAGGTCCACCGGCTACTGAGGGCAGGGCGACCGACGACGAAACGGGGGCGAACAATGTTGCAGTTCGATCAGGCGTGGCGATACGAGTCTCCGGGTGTGATGCCTGATGACGCCGTCGACGCGGTGTTCTCACAGGTCATATCCCGCCTGCCCGCGCACGGCAGCCGGCAGGATATTTACGAGCTGTTCAAGCCACGCTTTGCCGCGTGCTGCGGCGAGTCTTCCAGCCGAAGCTCGAGCGAAAGCTGGGCCGCGAGCGACCTCCTCGGCTATATGAGACAGGCCGGGCGGAACGCGGCACTCTTCGTAGAGGCCCTGTACGACGCCCTGCAGGACTTCGCGAAGAAGCATCCGCATGCAGGCCTGCCGCCGTGGCATTACGTCAACGACGCGCTGGCTGCCAGCGGATACGCGATCGATCCGCCGAGGCTGGTCGTGGGACGCATTGTCATGCCGGTCGCGGTGCCGGCCAAAGTGCCGTCGTTAGACGAACAGGCTAACGACCGTATCCAACGGTCGCTTGCGGAGTCCGAGCGATTGCTGACCACCGGCAAGTATCGGCTCGCCGTGCAGGAGATCCTTTGGTTGCTCGAAACCGTGTCGACCGCGTTCCAGGGGCTGGAGCACGAAGACGGAACGGTGACGGGTAAATACTTCAACCGGATCATCGGCGACCTCAAGCGGTTCAACCGCGGACGCGTACTCAGCGAAGCCATTTCATGGATGGAAAAGTTGCACGGGTATCTGTCGTCGCCGACCGGAGGTGGCGTGAGACACGGTGCGGTGCTTGGCGACGCGTACGAGTTGACCGAGGGCGAGGCGCGCCTTTTCTGTGACCTGACGCGTAGCTATCTATCGTACCTGCTGCACGAACATCAGCGTCTTGGAGGCCGCTAGCCCCGCCTTGCGCGCTTCTGCTCAGCGGGAGAATACCTGAGAACTTCCGCATCCACCGTCGCAAGACGCGCTGATGTAGCGGCGCGAGCCGGGCTCTGGGTCCTAACTCCCAGCGCAAAGTTCCGACACCCAATCCAGCATGCCAGCTAGCGGCTCGACGCTCATCGCCTGGATGATCTGCAGCCGGTTTTCGGTGGATAGGTCGATTTCGCATGCGAAAAGCCGGTGAGCCATCGCACTCCGTCGATCGCCGTCACATAATTCTGCATTTTCAGTTCCCCGGCATCCTGCCGGCTGACGTAGAGGACAATCATGATTGTTTTCCGTGCCACCACGCAGACGACGACCCAGTGCGTGTCAACGTCGGACTTAGTTTCCCCAAAACTGTCGGAGTAAAATTCCCCACCCTGTATCTGCGTGGTGATCAGCCGT